>NZ_CBFHAZ010000010.1:0-107123 GCF_965653655.1 Pseudomonas onubensis
ATGCGGTGTGTCAGTCAATTCATCTGTCACTGACCCACCGCATTCGCGAGCAAGCCCGCTCCCACATTCGACCGCGTGCAGTCTTGACGATGAGGTCTGCTTCGATCCGGCCCTTACATTCTTTTCGATGACGAAGTCAGCGGTCTTTTGATCTGCTCTTTTGAGCTTGATCTGAAATCGCCCCCACAGTCGGGATTGATGTATAGCCTGATTAGGCTAAGGTGCTGGCCACACGCTTCCACCGCCGAGACATCCCATGCGCCACCTGATTTTCGCCAGCATCTGCCTGCTCACCACCGCCCTGACCGGCTGCCAGCAGACCCCGCCGGCCAACGACCAACTCGACGCCGTGCTCTGGACCCAGACCTCCATCGAACACGAGTTGATCTACCGCCAGCTGTTCGCCAACGCCACCCGCCAACTCGACGTGGCCCTGGCCGATCCGACCTGGGATGCCCTGCCCTTTCCACCTCGCAATCTGAACGGCTTGCCTCCAGCGGTGGTGGTTGATATCGACGAAACCCTGCTGGATAACGTGCCGCTGAACGCTCGCGACATCATCAACAACCAGGTCTACTCCTATGACCGCTGGAACACCTGGGTCAACCAGGCCAAGGCCCAGGCATTGCCGGGCGCAGTGGCTTTCCTGCAGGCCGCTAAGCAAAAGGGCATCAAGGTTTACTACCTCACTAACCGCGAACACAGCCAGGTCGCGGCCACGGTCGCCAACCTGCGCCTGCGCGGGTTTCCGGTGAGCGGCGACGAAAAAGTCCTGGCGGCCAGTACGCCAATCGGCCATTGCGAAAGTGCCGGCTACGGCAAGACGTGTCGCCGTCAGTGGGTCGCCAGCCATGCACGCGTGTTGCTGATGGCCGGGGACTCGCTGGGTGATTTCGTGCAGGCCGAACACAATACCCTCGCCGCCCAACGCAAGGCGGTGGAACCCTATGTGAGCTGGCTGGGGCAGCGCTGGTTCCTGCTGCCGAACCCGAGTTACGGCAATTGGTACAGCGCGCCGTATGGGGATGATGAGAAGTTGCCGTTTGAACAAAAACGCAGGTTCAAACAGCAGGCATTGCAGTTGGAAGAATAAAAGGCTGGCTGGGGCTCAGGCTTTGATGTTCTGCCGAATGTTCCAGCCAAACTTCACCGGCCCGCCGTCCTTGGCGCCGTCGGCTTTCTGCGGCTGGTAGCTGACGTCGACGGTGGCAAAGTTGAGGGCAAAGCTGTCATACACGACGTCGGTGCTGCTTTCAGCGTTCGTGCTGTAGGACACCACCATGACTTCCTTGAGGGTCATCACCAGATACTCCACCGGGCTGGCACCGCCGGCCTTGCGTAGCACCAACCTGGCCTCGGGGTAATGCTTGCCGCTGGCGCAGGCCATCATCAGGTTGGGACTGGATTTATCCAGTGGTTTAGTCAGGTTCAGGTTGGCAATATTGACCTTGCCCGCACCGCCGCCCGTACCGCTGTGCATCGAACCCGACTGCGACATGCCCCACGCCCATTGGGTGATGTCGATTTCGTCGCGATGGGCCTGGTCCCTTGATTCACCCTTGATATCACCCAGCTTCAAAAACATATCGACTGCCATGTTTGCTCCCTGCCTTGGTATGCGTCGGTAGTGACGTGGAGCGCACTTTTCCTCAGCCGCAGCGGTGCGCGCAAGACGCAGAAGACAGTTACAGACGCACCCGACGTGAAATGGCGAACCTTCCGACATTCAGCGGTACCTCCTCATCTTTACGCTCTCGCCTCACGCAAAAACAGGAGTTAAGGATGACGGCTTCCCTGCTCAGAGATGGATTCCCTTCGGCCCACCGCACCACGCGTCAGCGGATTGAAAGCAGCATCGATCTGCGTAAGTTGTTCTTTGCCATTGACAGCGACCCGGCACTGATTGGCGCGGGGGCGGTGTATATCGATGACATGTTTAACGTGGTGGTATTGCGCGAGTTTCAGGCAATTTGCAGTGTGCGGCCGATCAAGGTCGTGCTGCGTGAGGCGCCGAAGTATGTGGGGCCGGTGGAGTTCAAGCGGATGTTGGAGCATGAGCCTCGCGAGTCCCGTTTGGTGGCTGAGGCACTAAACACGACGATCACTTGTGCGGGGGCGTTGTTGAGTTGGGCTGTGGTTACGAGTGGTGTGATGTTGATGCCATTTACGGCGGGGACGAGTGCGGTGATCACGGTTATCGGCCAGGCTGCAGCGGCAGCGGGTACGGTTCAGTGTATCGCCGGCGCTCTGCGAATTGCGTCAGAAGCTGCATTCCCCGAGTTTAATGACTATTTAGATAGCGAACCCTGGTATCAAGACGCGACGGCAGTACTGGATGGTGTAGCGCTACTGGGCGTTGCAACTTCGATGTTGGTCACAGTGAAAGCCATCATTACAACTACGCGGGTAACCGGAAAATCCATCCGCCAGGTGCTCAAAGGCCTGACTCGGCAAGAGCGGGCAAAGCTGAACGATGAGTTGCTCAAGATCCGTGACCCAAGGTTAACGAGCAGACTGCTTAAGTTGGAAAAAGCTAACGGTAAACTTTCCAAACGTGTCAGCGCTGCGGCAATGCAGCATGCAACCGCTACCCACATCATGGATGCATTGGCTGCATCGCTCAGCTTTACCAGCAGTGCAACCAACGGAAATCTCAAGACGTTGGCAGTCGGCGTCTACGAGGAGGTCAACCCATGAGCGAAAAGGGCGAAGAAAAAAACGCGTATTACTCAGCTGTTTTCATTGAAAACCCTTGGAAAATCATCAAACGGTACACGCCGGTAATCAGTGCCGACCTTCTCGTCGCATGCGCCTCGATAGCATTGACGGCTACCCTGACAATGCTTACTTACCTTTCGTCATACCCCATAAGCTTTGCGACCAAGACATTTTTTTTCAGCGCGACCGGGCTTGGCGCTGTATATGCCATTGCCAAATACCAAGTGCTGTACGGCCGCATACACTGGGTCTGGCTAAACGTCGCGATATACCTCATATGTCTGCTGGTATCACTTCCCGCCATCGCGTACCGCCCCAACGTCCACCTCTACTCCATGACCCTCATCGGCTCACTGACCGGCCTGCTGATCCTCAACAGCAACCGCTGCCGCGAACTGCGCCACAAGATGGTCGAAATCCGCCACAAGCGCGAAGACATTATCGCCACCCTGAAAAAACAAGGCCGCTGGAAATGGTGGTGAGCCACCTGCCACCTGCATTCGCCCAACACCCATCAAGCCACGTTCTGCAACCGCCACAACAGCTGTTCGCCACTCATCGCCGGCGCATACACATAACCCTGGCCCACCCTGCAGCCCATCGCCAGCAATTGCCGCTGCTGCTCCTGGGTTTCGATGCCTTCCACCACCACGGTCATGCCCAGGCTGTCGCCCAGCGCCAGGGTGCTGTGGATCACCGCGCGGCAACGTGGTTCGGTGGTCATGCCGCGCACAAACTCGGCATCCAGCTTGATCTCGTTGAATGGCAGCTGACACAGGCGCTGCAAGGATGAAAACCCGGCACCGAAATCATCCAGGGACAGGTTGCAACCGAGCATGCGCAAACGCATCAGGCACGCCAGGCTGCTCGCCGAGGCTTCCAGCATGCCGCTTTCGGTCAGCTCGAACGTCACGCTGGAGCGCGGTGCCTTGAACGGTGCCATGACGTCTTTGATCTTCAAACTCAACCCGCCCTGAGCCAGCTGCTGAGCGTGCAGGTTGAACGCCAGGTTCAAGGTCATGCCGCTTGCTCTGACGTGTTGTTGCAGGGTCAAGGCCTGGTGCATCTGTGCAAACAACAATTCATCGAGCCGCCCGCAACGCTCCAGCACCGGCATGAAGGCCATTGCGGGTAACAGACCGTAAAGCGGGTGCTGCCAGCGGCTCAACACTTCCACACCGGTCATCTCGTTGGTCCACAGACTGAATTTGGGTTGGTAGTACGCGTGTAACTGGCCGGCAGCGAGCGCTTCGCACACCTGCGTCGGAGTAAATAATGGCAGTGCCGGTGAAACCTCAGGCGCGATCTCCCCATCACGCAGATGGCGACGCAATAACCCTTCAAGCTGATTGAGCGTTGTGGGCTTATCGACATGCCCCAGTAAACGCACGCCGAGCAAGCGGGTAAACTGTTGCAGGGCCTGGTTGATTCCGGGCGGCTGGTGGCCGCTGACAATCACGCCCTGCAGCCACCCTCGTTGGGCGGCGTGTTGCACGAACTCCAGACCATCCATGCCGGTCATGGACAAGTCGCACAGCACGACATCCACCCCGCCCACGCTTTCCAGAAGGGCCAAGGCTTCAATGGCATGCGTCGCCTCGATCACCGCGTGCCCCAACCATTTGAACTGGCTCACGACGACGGCGCGCGCAGAGGCGTGTTCCTCAAGGATCAGGACGCGTAAAGGCTGGCTCGTCATTAGCGTGGGCTCGTTGGCGGTGGAGCCAACGATTGTCTAAAACTGCCCGGAAAAAGAGCGGATGTTTAATCCTTTATGAACGTAGGATATTTCTCAAAATACCTGCAACAGGCCAAAGGCAGCGGATCGGCTTAACGCTATCCGCCGCCTCAGGGTCTGCTACACCGGCTTGCCCATCAACGGATCGCTGATGCTATGCGCCCCCGTCTCAACCCGTCCCGCTACGCGACGCACCCAGCCATGCTCATTGCGCACGGTGAAGTCATACCAGCCACCGCTCGGCTGGCGGGAGAACGTGCGCTGCTGCGAGCTGTGGCCAGCAATCTCCAGCAGCCATGGCCCTTGATGGGTATAAGGGCAGCGCTTGATCGTCACCGAGACCGGATGCTTGCTGGGGTTGATCACCGTCAGCAGCACGCTGTCACCTTGATAAGCCAAGGACAGTTCGGGTTCGCGGCGTTGCAAGTCACCCTTGAATGACCGGTGAAAACCGTTCGGCCCCAAGAGCCACAGGTCATAGCTGCCAGCGACTGGCCAGGTGTCACTGAGGTGCTTTTCAGCGCCCACGGTGTAGCGCCGTGGGATGTCTTCCAGGTGCAGTCGGTCGTAAACGTGGAAGACCGCGCCCTGGTCGCCATGGTTAAAGAAGTTCAGCGTCAGCTCAGCGGCGCGACGATCAACCGCGCCCTCCACATTCAACTGGTAAGGCAATGCACGGGAGGGCCGAGCCATGCGCGCCTGATGCGGCGCCTGCTGCCGGCCCTCTGCGGGCACCGCGACCTGGGCCAGTTGCTCTTGGCGCTGGCGCAGCAAATCCGCGGCCTGGCGAGTGGTGTCGTGCAATGGCGGCAACAGTTCGCTGTTGGGATTGACGAAGTTGAACGCTGAGGTGAGGTCGCCACAGACGGCGCGACGCCAGGCACTGATATTGGGTTCACGCACCTGGAAGCGTTGTTCCAGAAATTGCAGCACCGAGGTGTGATCAAACGCTTGGGAGTTGACCCAGCCGCCACGGCTCCAGGGCGATAGCACCAGCATCGGCACCCGTGGGCCAGGCCCGTAGACGCCACCGTCCGGCGCAGGCTGTTGCGTGGTGCCAGGCGGCGCCGGATGGGTGAAGATTTCGCTCTCGAACTTCACCGTGGACTTACCGGCAAAGCTGCCATCGGCACGCTTGGACGGCGCTGATGGTGAGGGAACATGGTCGAAGAACCCGTCGTTTTCATCGTAATTGACCAGCAGTACAGTCTTGCTCCAAACCTGCGGGTTTTCGGTCAGCGACTTGAGAATCTCTTGAGTGAACCAGCCGCCCTGCACCGGGCTGGAAGGCCCAGGATGTTCGGAGTAGTTGGCCGGCGCAACCAGCCAGCTCACCTGGGGCAGACGCCCGTGTTTGATGTCATCGCGAAAGCCCTGGATGATCGCTTCCAGGTCACTGCCGTTGGCGGACGGCAGTGTATTGCCGTTGCCTTTGTACAAAGGCACGCGGGCGTTGAGTTGATCGCTGTAAGGCACAAAGGCCTTGAAGTCTTTCGGCGGTTCCGCCGGGTTACCGGCCGCGACACTGGCGGCGCGGTACTGACGAAAACCCGCCAGCGGGTTGTCGCCAAAGTTATCCGGCAAAAACTGATAGACCTTCCAACTCACGCCCGCTTCTTCCAGGCGCTCGGGGTAGGTTTTCCAGGTGTAACCCACGCTCACCGCGCCAGGGCCGTCCCATTCGTTGACCACCGCAGCCACGTTGGCGCCGGTCGGGCCGTTGGTGCCGGTCCAATGGAACAGCCGGTTCGGGTTGGTGCCGGCGTGCACCGAACAATGGTAGGCATCGCACAGGGTAAAGGTGTTGGCCAGCGCAAACTGGAAGGGCAATTCCTGCTCGCGGTAATAGCCCATGGAGGTGTTGGTCTTGTAGGTCGGCCAGGCACTCATGCGGCCGCTGCCCCAGGCGGCGTGTTCGTCAACCCAGGAGTGCGGCGTGCCGTCCACGCGCTGGGCATTGCCGCGTGAACTGTCCAAGTGGTACGGCAACACGCGGCGCCCCTTGCCCTGTTGCTCCCAGACCTTGCGCCCACCCGACAGCGGAATGGTGAAGCGGTCGCTGAAACCGCGCACACCGGGCAAGGTGCCGAAGTAGTGGTCGAACGCGCGGTTTTCCTGCATCAGGATAACCACGTGTTCCACATCCATGATCGTGCCGGTACGGTTGTTGGCAGGGATCGCCAAGGCCTGGCGGATGGAGTCGGGCAGCAGCGTGTAGGCGGAGCCGATGGCGGCGGCCTTCAGCAGGGTACGGCGGGTGAGAGTTGGCATGGCACTATTCGATCCCTGGGGTGCTTGAGATAAAAACGCTCAAGACAAGGTAGAGACTGCAAGCGACAAAAAAGTGACATCACTTTACTGAGTGATTGGGGGCTCTGTTCACAGTTCATCGACTGACCGTGAACAGAGTATCGGGGTTACGCCGTTCGCGCCGCAATCGCCTCCACTTCCACCAACGCCCCCGGCAACGGTAATGCCACCACCTGCAACGCCGTGCGCGCAGGCTTGTTCGGCTGCTCGAGTGTGGCGAAGAACTGCGTGTAACCGCGCTGCAATCCGGCGAAATCCAGCTTGCCATCGGTCTCTTCGGCACCCACCAGAAACACGCGCAATTGCACGATATCGCCCAGGTCCAGGTCTTGCTGCTGGAGGATCTTGCGCAGTTTGTTGAACACCGACACCGTCTGCACTTCAGTATTACCGTAATCCCCAGGCACGTTCGGGTCGACCAGGTCGGGCAAGGTGCCGCTGACGAAAATCAGGCTGGCCGAGGCCGGTACGGTGACGGTTTGCGAGATTGGAAAATCGCCGACGCTGGTGCGTTGAATACTGTCGCTCATGGTAGTGCTCCTCAGGAGGCGGCGAGTGCCGCACTCTGCTGCTGTTGGGTAATGCGCTCGGCCAGCTGCGCGACCACATGCCGCGCCGAGTTGGCTGCCGACTCCTGCCAGATGCCCACACCGCTTTGCACCAGGCCGTCGCCGGCGAAGTACACGCGGCCGTGGGCCTGTTCCAGCAAGGCACCGGCGTCGGCTGGGAAGTGTTCGCGTTGCAGCCAGGGGCCTTCGCTGTAGGGGATCTGTTCCCAGGACACCGCCAGCGGGTGGCGCAGGTGTTTTGAATAACCCGGATGCAGCAGTTCCACGGCTTCTTTGGACGTGGCGTACTGCTGGTCGAATGGCTTGGCACCAAATACGTCGGCGCCCTCCCCGGTCACGTAACCGGCCACCAGCAAACCGTCGCGGGTGTTGAGGTCGTTGCTGGGGTACCACAGCAGGCGCGCCGGGTGTTCGATCCACGACAGGCCGCCAAAGGTGCGGTACTCGGTTTCCCAGAAGCGCGGCGATTGCCACGCCACTTTGGTCGCCTGATCACTGCGGGTACTGAGCAAGGCGGCTTTGACCGGGTCGCTGAAGTCGGTGTCGAGTTTGGCCAGCAGCGGCAACGGCAAGGTCGAGACCAGGTAATCGGCACGCACCACTTGTTCACGACCGCTGAACTGGTCGTGGTAGGTCACCGCCACGCCGTCTTCAAGCTGGCGGATCTGCCGCACCTGGGCGCCCAGTTGCACATGGTCGCGCACGCGTTGGTAGAAGGCGTCGGTGATGCGGTCCATGCCGCCGACGGGTTGGAACATGGTGGCGGAAAATTCCGGGAATTCGGTGTGCAATAACGCGCCCCACAACTCCGGATGCAGCAGCCGGTCCAGCGCCAGCGGGCTAAGGCTGGCGGGCAAGGCGCCGGGGTGGGCAGGCGACTCCAGGTGACCGGAGCGCAAGCTGCCCTCAAAGGCCAGTTCCTGCGACAGATCGCCATACACCTGCAAAAACGCCAGCAAGCGCGTGCGCTCTTCACTGTTCAACACATCATCGAGGGCATCGCGCTGCACGGCTTTGGCCAGCAAGCCGGACAGGTGCCCGCGGGTGTCATTGATCGCCTGGCCAACGGTAAACGCCGGCTGTTGCAGGTCGGGCCGCACCTGGGCGCCGTGGCTGCTGTTGACCAACACTTCCAGTGGCACACCCAGTTCGCTGCAATAGTCGAGAATCGTGCGGTGCTGGCTCGGAATCCTGGCGGGGCCGGCGTTGAAATACTGGCCTTTATCGAACGCTACGGTTTGCGTACGGCCATCCTTGTAGTCCACGTGGTCACCATTGCGCAGGGTCCAGGTGCGCCCGCCCACGCGGTTGCGGGCCTCCAATACTTGCACGCTGAACCCGGCGCGGCTCAGTTCCAGCGCCGTCACCAACCCGGCAATCCCGGCGCCCAGCACCAGTACACGAGTGCCCTGCCCCAGACCAGGCTTGAGTTTCAGCGGTTGCGGGCGGCGATGTGACGACGGCCCCAAACCCAATACCGCCAATGCATCCTTGACGGCCTTTTCACCGCCTACAGCGGCGATGCTCGACAGCGCTTCACGGCGTGTCAGTCCCATGTCGATGCTCCTAGTCCGGCAGGCCCGGTGGGTTGATCAGCGACGTGTCGACGCGCTCGATGTCCAGGCCCCAACGTTGCAGCACCTGCTCGTACTGGCCGCCGGCAATCGCGCCTTGCAGGGCGGTGTGAATCGGTTGGATCAGGCCGTTGTCCTTGCGGGTGGTCACGGCGATATCGGCCTTCAACGGCCAGCCGCCGTTCACCGTGCCCACCAGCTTGATGCCACCGGTAACCGCCGCCGAATAGGCATACACCGAGTTAGGCCCGAACAACGCATCGCTGCGACCGGATTGCACCGCCAGTTGCGCGGCGGCCTGGTCGTCGATGTATTGCAGGAGCGCAGGCTTGATACCGGCTTTTTCATTGGCCTCGTTCCAGGCCAGCAGAACCTTTTCCTGGTTGGTCCCCGAGCCGACGATGATCTTCAGCCCGGCAATGTCGGCGGCCTGTTTGATCTCGGTGATCTTGTTGGTGCTCTTGACGTAAAAGCCGAGCACATCCTGGCGATAGGTGGCGAAGTCAAAACGCTTCTTGCGCGCCTCAGTCACGGTGACGTTACTGATTACCGCGTCGTACTTGCCGGAGCTGACGCCCAGCGGCCAGTCTTCCCAACTGGTCTGCACCACATTAAGTTGCAGGCCGAGGCTGTCGGCCACCAACTGCGCGGTGTCGGCCTCGCTGCCGATGGTGGTCTTGTCGTCATTGGCCAGCAGCGCCAACGGCGGCCCGGCCACGCCGGACACCGCCACGGTGAATTTGCCGGGCTGGGCAAACTTGAAGCCCGGCGGGATCTGCGCAATCGCTGCTTCATTGCGCGGTACATGGATGCGCACGCGGTCGGGGCTGAAATCCACCTGTTGCACGGCGAACGCGGTTTGCGCAGCACCGACGGCAAGCGTCAGCAAGGCCACGCGGGCAGTATTGATGAACATGGGCAGTCACTCCTTGAACTAAAGCACCTTGCCCAGAAAGGCCACGGTGCGGGGATGTCGGGGTTGGCGAAACATCTGTTCGGGCGGGCCTTCTTCGATCAGTTGACCGTCACACAGGAACACCACGTGGTCGGCCACTTCGCGGGCAAAACCGATTTCGTGGGTGACGATCACCAGGGTCACGCCCAGTTGGGTCAGGCCCTTGATCACGTCGAGCACTTCGCCCACCAGCTCCGGGTCGAGGGCTGAGGTGGGTTCATCGAACAGCAGCACTTTGGGGTCCAGCGCCAGGGCGCGGGCGATGGCCACACGCTGTTGCTGGCCGCCGGAAAGCTGGCGTGGGTAGGCGTCGACTTTGTCGGCCAGGCCGACCTTGGCCAGCAGCTCGCAGGCCCAGGCCTGCGCCTCGGACTTGCTCCAGCGCTTGTGCGCCAGCGGTGCCTCGGCGACGTTTTCCCAGGCGGTGAGGTGCGGGAACAGGTTGAAGTTCTGGAACACAAAACCCACGTCGATGCGGCGCTTGAGAATCTCGCGTTCTTTCAATTCGTAGAGCAGGTCACCCTTGCGCCGGTAGCCGACGTATTCACCGTCGATGGTGATGTGCCCGCTGTCGATTTTTTCCAGGTGATTGATGGTGCGCAGCAAGGTGGATTTGCCCGAGCCGGATGGCCCGAGAATCACCGTGACTTTGCCGGGGTCGATGGTCAGGTCGATGTCTTTCAACACCTGCTGGTTGCCAAAGCGCTTGCCCACGCCCTGGATCTGAATGCGCCCGGCGCGTGCTTCAGCCATGGGTTTTCTCCTTGAGCCAGCCGCGCAGGCGTTGCAGCGGCGTGGGCGGCAAAACCCGCGCCGTACCGCGCGCAAAGTGGCGCTCGACGTAATACTGGGCGCTGGTCAGCACCGTGGTGATGATCAGGTACCACACGGTCGCCACCACCAGCAGCGGGATCACCGCCTGGGTGCGGTTGTAGATGACCTGCACGGTGTAGAACAGCTCCGGCAGAGCCAGCACGTAGACGATGGACGTGCCCTTGACCAGGCCGATGATTTCGTTGAACCCCGACGGCAAAATGGAGCGCAGTGCCTGGGGCAGGATGATGCGAAAAATCCGTCGTGAAGCCGGCAAACCGAGGGCCGCCGCCGCTTCATGCTGGCCGGCGTCCACGCCAATCAAACCGCCGCGAATGATCTCCGCCGCGTAGGCGGCCTGCATCAGGCTCAGGCCCAACACCGCCACGGTGAATTGGCTGAGCACATCCACGGTCGACCACTCGGCGAACACCACGCTGGTGAACGGTACGCCGAGCACGATGTGGTCATACAGGTAGGCAAAGTTGTAGAGGATGATCAGCACCAGCAGCGCCGGCATCGAGCGGAAAAACCAGATATAGCCCCAGGCCAACGCCGCCAGCAGTGGCGAGCCCGACAGCCGTGCCAGCGCCAATGCCGTACCGAAGAGCATGCTGAACACGGTGCTGAGCAACGTCAGCAGCAGCGTCTGGCCGAGGCCGCGCAGCACCGAGGTAGAAAAGAACCACTGGCCGAACACGCCCCACTCCCAACGCGGGTTGGTGGCCAGGGAATGTACGATGGCGAGCAGCACCAGCGCGGCGAAGATCGACCCGGCCCAGCGCCACGGGTGGCGGGCGGGCACCACTTGCAGCGCCTTGATGGGCGTTGCGACGCGGCGCTGGCGAACCGGGCTGACCTCGTCGATCAGGTCGTAGGATTTAGCGACAATGGGCATGTTCTATTCCTCGCGGGTTGCGGCCTTAGAAGGCGTAAGTCAGCCGGGTGTAGTAGTACCCGCCGGTAAAACCGTAGGGCGAATAAGTGCCGTAGCTGGCGAGCATGGTGCTGCTCGGCACGCCTTGTTTCTTGGGGTAAAGGTCGAACAGGTTCTTGGCGCCGACGGCGATGTTGAGGGCTTTGGTGAGGTTGTAGCCAAGGTCGAGGTCGGTGATCCAGCGGGCGTTGTAAACCCGGTCCAGGTCGCGATTGGCCGAGGAGTTGACCTCTTTGTAGGCGCCGTAGCGGGTCAGGGCCAGGTTGAGATTGAAGCGCTCGATGCTCCAGTCGCCGCCGAGGATGAGTTTGGTCTTGGGCTGCACATCGGTGATCAGGCCACGGGCCTGGCGGTCCATCAGGTCATAGGGCGTGCCGAGGATGTCGGTGGAGGCCTTGTAGTTGAGGATCCTGGTCTGGTTCCAGTTGAACGCGGCGGTCCACTTCAAGGCGCCGAACTGGCCGAGGTCCTGGTTGTAGTTGCTGACCAGATCCACGCCCTTGGTGCGGGTGTCGGCGCCGTTGATAAAGTACTGGCCGCCGGAGGTGGAGTTGATGCCGTTGCTTTGCAGTACCTGGGTGACTTCGGGGCCGAGCAAGGTGCCGGTCAGGGTGATGCGGTCGCGCAGGTTGATCACGTAGGCGTCGGCGGTGAAGTTGAGGCGGTCGGTGGGCGTGAGGGTGAAACCCAGGCTGAAGTTGGTCGAGCGCTCGGGCTTCAATTCCTGGGCGCCAAGGGCCTTGGCTGCTGCCGAACCCACCGGCAATACGCCGTAGTTGATCGACTGATACACGCCGTCGACCACGCCATAGGTGGTGGAGCGCGCACTGAACAGGCTGTTGGCCAGGGACGGCGCGCGAAAGCCATTGCTGACGGTGGCACGCACGGCAAATTGCGGGGTGAAATCGTAGCGCGTGGTCAGCTTGCCGCTGCGGGTGGCGCCGACGCCTTCGTTGTAATGCTCGTAGCGAAAGGCGGTGCCGATGTACCAGTCCGGCAGCGGGTTGAAGCCCACATCGACGTAACTGGCGAGGCTGTTGCGCGAGGCGCTGCTTTCTTCATCCGGCGAAATGCCGTTGGTGACTTGCGCCCCGGATGACGCGCAGTTGCCCGGCGCCACGCAGTAGCCGCCATTGGCATAGGACGCGTAGTCACCGGCCTGCACCTCATAGGTGTCGCGCCGATGTTCGAAACCGTAGGACAGGTCCAACGGTTTTTGCAGGCCCACATCAAAGCCACGCTTGAAGTCGAGGTTGGTGGTCAGCTCGGTGGAGATCCAGGTGCCGGAGGTGAAGCTGTTGGGCGTGTACTCGCCCAGCGACGGGTTCTGGTTATGGGTGGTGCCCTGCTCCGCCTCGTTGCGCCCGTAGGTGGTGGACAAGTCCCAGTCCCACGCGCCGACGGTGCCTTTGCCGCCGAACGCGGCCTGAAAATCGTCTTCGTCGATGTACCAGGTCGGCGTGTAACCAGCCGGGTAGCCATTCGGCCCGGTGGTGATGGTATTGGTGATGGTCGGCAGGCGGTAGTTCTGCCCCTGCTCGGCCTTGCGTCGCGAATAAGTGGTGAAGGAATACAGGCTCAGGCTGTCATCAATCGGCAGTTCGGCGTTGTAGCCCAGGGTCAGCAGGTTGGTCTTGGGCGTGCCGTAACCGCCGTAGGTCGATCTGCCGGCCTGGTTGTAGGCTTGCTCATAGGTGTAGCCGTTGGCGCTGGCTTTGTTGTCGTCATTCTGGCTGCGCGCATCCAGGGCCAATTGCACGACGCCGCCGTTGCCGATTTCAAAACCCTTGTTGAGGCTTTGTTGCACGGTTTGCTTCTTGCCGTCGTAGCCTTGGCCGACGTTGGTGACGGCGGTGCCGCTGGTATCGGCCTTGAGGATCACATTGATGACCCCGGCGATGGCATCCGAGCCGTACTGGGCGGCGGCGCCGTCGCGCAGCACTTCCACGTGGTCGATAGCGCTGATGGGGATCAAATCCAGGTCGGCCGGCGCCGCGCCGGTGTTGATGCCATTGATGTTCAGCGTGGCGCTGGTGTGGCGGCGTTTGCCATTGACCAGCACCAGCACTTCGGCAGCACTCAAGCCGCGCAGGTTGGGGGCACGGGCAATGCCGCTGGCGTCCCAACCGGTTTTTTCCGGCAGGGTCAGCGACGGGATCACCGCGCTCAAGGCTTCCATCAAGCCGGGCTTGCCGGTGCTTTGCAGCTGCTTGGCGCTGACCACATCAATCGGCACCGGGCTGCTGGTGACGGTGCGCTGCTCGGCGCCACGGTTTCCGGTGACCACCACGGTGGACAAGGTGCTGTCGTCCTGGGCCTGAACTGCGCTGGCCAATAGGGCCAGCGTCATAACGGCGGTGGGTTGCAAGACTTGCTTCATAGCCACTCCATACATTCCGAATCGCGAAGTCGGGCAGTCGCGCGGGCGGGCGCGGTGCTCGTTTTTCAGGGTGTAGCTGCGATGGGGAACTAGGTGTGGAGCGAGCGAGGGCTTTGAATCGGCAACATACGTTGAACTCCCTTCCAACGATTCTGCCGCGGGGTCTTTACCCGGTTATGGCGCGCAGAATCTGAATCACGCTGGGTACCATCCGAGGTCAGGGGTAGGCTGTTGCGGTCAAACATAACGGAATGGATTTTAAAAATATAATGCTATTTGGGCATAAGCTAATATTCTCTACTTTCATTATTTACGAATAACTTTATTCATATAAATAATGTTTTTACTGATCGCTCCCACGCTCCGCGTGGGAATGCCTCATGGGACGCTCCGCGTCCCGCCCTGCAACCGGCAACCTTGTGACGCGGAGCGTCACGGGCTGCATTCCCACGCGGAGCGTGGGAACGAGCAGGGTCAGGCGTGGGTGCGGGTGCTTTTTTCCACCAGGCACATAGGCGTGCCGGAAATGGGCTCCTGCAGGATCTGCACCTGTACGTCGAACACCTGGCGCATCAGCTCGGCACTGATGACCTGGGCGGGCCCGCCATCGGCAACCAGCTTGCCGGCGTGCATCACCGCCAAGTGATCGGCGTAGCGGCAAGCCTGGTTGATGTCGTGCAGTACGGTGATCACGGTTTTGCCCTCGGCGGCCAGTTCACCCATCAGGTCGAGCAGTTCGACCTGATGGCTGATGTCGAGGTAAGTGGTGGGTTCGTCGAGCAGCACCACTGGCGCGTTTTGCGCCAGCACCATGGCCAGCCAGGCGCGCTGGCGCTGGCCGCCGGACAGGTCCGCCAACGCGCGGTCGGCGAGGTTGTCCAGTTCCAGGCGTTGCATGGCTTGGGTCACCTGGGTCTGATCGTTGCCGCTCAGGCGCCCCCACAGCGAGTTATGCGGGCTGCGGCCATAGGCGACCAACTGGCGCACGCTGACGCCTTCCGGCACCGGCAATACCTGCGGTAAAAATGCGATCTGCCGCGCCAATTGGCGCGCGGACAAGCTGGCGTAGGCGTGGCCATCCAGGGTCAACTCGCCCTGGGTGGGTTTGAGGATGCGTGCAAACGCCTTGAGCAAGGTGGACTTGCCACAGCCGTTGGGGCCGATCAGCGCGGTGACGCGACCTGTCGGCGGTGCAAACGAAAGGCCCTGCACGATACGCGTGGCGCCGTAGCCGATATCGAGTTGGTGTGCCTGCAAAATACTCATGTGATCAACCCTTGAACCGTGCCAGCAACCAAAGAAAATACGGTGCGCCGATCACCGCCGTAAGCACGCCCGCCGGGATCTCGCTGGGCGCGATCAACGTGCGTCCAAGCGTGTCGGCCAGCACCAGCAATAACGCGCCAATCAACATCGCAGCCGGCAGCAAGTACTGGTGATGCCCGCCCACCAGGCGCCGCGCCATGTGCGGTGCGACCAGGCCGATAAAACCTATCGGCCCGATCACGCCGACGCCCAGGCTGGTGAGCAGCACCGCGCAGGCCATCGCCCACCAGCGGGTGCGGCCAAGCGCAGTGCCCAGGCTGTGGGCGGCCTCATCGCCAAGCGCGATCAGGTTCAAAGGTTTAGCCAGGCACAAGCCCAACGGGATCAACAGCAAAAACGGCAGCACCAGCGCCACGTGGTGCCAATTACGGCTCCACAAACTGCCTGTCAGCGCGAGCAATGCCGTGTTGATATCCAACGGGTGGGACAGGATCAAAAACTCGGTGACGCTGGACAAGGTCACCGCAATCGCCACCCCCGACAGCGCAAAACGCACCCCGGAAAAACTCACGCCGGTGTTGTACAGCGCCAGCAGCAAGGCCCCACCGGCACCGCCCAGGCAGGCCACCAGTGGCAGCCAGGCAATCGGCAGGTGCGGCCAACTGATGATCGCCACGGTCAGTGCCAGCCCGGCGCCCTGGGTCACACCGAGAATTTCCGGCGAGGCCAGCGGGTTGCGGATCACGCCCTGCACAATCGCACCGGCCAGGCCGAACGCGCAGCCGGCCAGGATGGCGATCAGGCTGCGTGGCAGGCGGTGGTTCCACACTTCAAAATCGAGGGCGTCGTGGGCCAGCAGGCGCTCCAGCACGGTGGCGGGTTTGAGCCACACCGCGCCGGCGCTGAGGCTCGCCAGCAACGCCACCAGCAGCAAGCCCAGCAGCAGCCATAAACGTAAGCGTGGCCGAATCATAGCGTGCGCCTGGCAAGAAACAGGAAGAACGGTGCGCCGATCAATGCAGTGACCACGCCCGCCGGGGTTTCCACCGGAAAGGCCACCGCGCGACTGAGCAAGTCGGCGCCCAGCACGATCACCGCGCCGAATGCGGCGCTGAGCGGAATCAGCCAACGGTAGTCGTTACCGAGAAACTGGCGAATGATATTCGGCGCGATCAGCCCGACAAAGCCAATGGGGCCGACCGCGCACACGCTGGCGCCCACCAGCAGCAAGCTGGCGACAAACACCTGCAAGCGCAGGCTGGCGATACCGACGCCCAACGAGCGCGCGGCGTCTTCGCCGAGATTGATCAGGTTCAGGCGCGGCGCGCACCACAGCGCCCACACGCCGCCGATCAGCGTGCACGGCCAGAGCAGTTGCACCTGGGCCGCACCGACATTGGCCAGCGACCCCGCCAGCCAGTTCAGCACGCTTTGGGCCTGGGCCTCGACCAGAATCACCGTGAGCCGGGTCAAGGCCGCGCACAGCGCTGCAACCGCCACACCGGCCAATACCAGCCGACCTTGCGCGGTGGTCGGCGACCACGCGCCGCCCAGGCTGAACACCGTGACCCAGGCCAACGCGCCGCCCAGGCAGGTCATCAACAGGGCGCCACCGGCAAAAGGCGGCGCGACCAACCCGGTCGAAAACAAGGCCAATCCCAATGCCGCGCCAGCCGTCACGCCGAACAATGAAGGCGACGCCAGACGGTTGCGGGTGATGCCTTGCATCAGTGCACCGGCCAGCCCCAGGCAGGCACCGACCAACGCCGCGCACAGCGCACGCGGCACGCGCAGTTGCGCCACGATGTAGGCCATATTGCCGCCCACGCTGCCCTGGTGAACCAGGCCGTTCCAGGCATCCGTCGCAGTGATGGTGAAGGGCGACCAGCTGTACAGTGAGTACCAGAACAACACGGCACCCAGCAGCCCAATGCCTGCCGCCGCGAAGCTGCGTTGCATGGTTATTGGCTCAATACGGCTTTGCCGCCCTTGAGAATCGCCAAGGTGTCTTCAGCGATTTGCTCCGACGCCAATACACCTCGGTTACGCGCCCAACTGTCGCCATCGACTTCAGCGACTTGATGATTGCGCACCGCGCCGAGCACTTGCCACAACGGCTGCTTGCTCCAGGTGTCGACGATACTTGGGCGGCGATAGTGACCGACCAGCAACCAGCCAGGGTCAAGCGCGAGCAATTGTTCCAGGCTGACAAACTCAGTCGGCGCGGCCTTGGCGCGTACCAAAGGCACTTTCAGGCCGATGGCTTGCAGCACGCTACCGGCGTAGGAGTCAGGCCCGTGCACAGAAAAACTGTCTTCACGCGCGACGCCGAACAACACGCTGGCACCCGCCGGAATCTGCTTGGCAATCGCCTGCAAGTGCTCACGGTTTTGGGCGATGCGTGCTTGCATCTGCGGGCTTTTGCCCAGTGCCGTGCCGATCAGTTCGGCGGATTTGAGGCTGCCTTCGTAATCTTCGCCACGGGATGGCAGCAACAAGGTCGGCGCGATGCTCGCCAAGTCGCTGTACAACGCCTGATGACGATTGAGGTCGGCGACGATCAAGTCCGGCTTGAGCCGGGCGATTTCTTCGATACTCGGTTGCGAACGCAGGCCCACCGACTTCCATTGGCCGATGGCCTGGCGCACACGCGGCAAGACGCGGTTGGCATCGCCATCGTCCGCAGCGCCGACCGGCGTGACGTCAACGGCGGCGAGGCTGTCGAGAAAGGAAAACTCCAGTACCACTACGCGCTTGGGCGCATCCGGCAAGTGCACCGCGTGCTGGCCGTCATTAAGGTCGATGGGCGCGGCGTTCAATACGCTGCAAGACAACGCCAGGAGGCAGGCGGCAAGGGTCGGGATGGAGCGCAGCATTCGCATGACAAAGACCTCGGCGTTAAAACACCCCTGCTGGACGGGCTGGGGAAAACGGCGGGTACTATTCCATATTGAGTCGATGCAATCAAAAAACATTCTTATTAACGCGGCGAGTCCGTGGTGTGTGCTGGCCTATGTGGTCAGGGCTGTGTGGCAGCTGGCTTGTGTGGGAGCTGGCTTGTGTGGGAGCTGGCTTGCCTGCGATAGCATCGACCGGGTCTTACTGACAGACCGAGGTGCCTGTATCGCAGGCAAGCCAGCTCCTACATTAGTCTTCCCCGGATGATCGTTGCGTTTAGAAGTCCACCGTGGCCGACAGCAAATAGGTGCGCGGCGTTGACAGGGTGAGGCCAGGCTCGCTGTCATCCGAGGCGCCAGCCGAACTCCAGTAGCGTTTATCGGCGACGTTCTCGACATTCGCCCGCAAGGTAATGTGCTTATCGTCGACCTTGAACGCATAACGCGCGCCGACGTCAAGGCGGGTCCAGGCGTCGATTTCCTTGGCGTTGGACTGGTCCAGGTACTGCGAGCTGGAATAGATACCACGGCTGGTCAGAGTCAGGCCTTCCACCGTCGGCAGATCCCATTCGGCGCCCAGGTTGACGTTGTACTTGGGGGTGGCCGGGGCGCGGTTGCCGTCGAAAGTACCGTTGGTGGTGTGGGTCAGTTCGCTGTCGATAACCATCACACCACCCAGCAGGCGCACGCCCTTGAGCGGCTCGCCGAACACGCTCAGTTCCACGCCGTCGTTCTGGCGTTTGCCGTTGGGGCCGAACACTCGCGTAGTAGCGTTGGTCTCGTAGGCTGGCTGCTTGATGCGGAACACCGCAGCTGTCACGGCAAACGCGCCGGCGTCGTATTTGGCGCCTACTTCCACCTGGCGGCTGACAAACGGCGGGAAGATTTCATCTTCGTTGATCGAGGTCGACGGCGCGATTTTGCCTTGGCTCAAGCCTTCCATGTAGTTGGCGTACAGCGACAGTTTGTCGGTGGCTTTAAACAGGATGCCGCCGGAGGGCGAGACTTTTTCCTCATCGTAGGCCGTAGCGCCTTTGACGTTGTCGGTCCAGTCGTCGACCTTGACCCGCTGCCAGCGCGCGCCAAGGGTCAGGAGTAAACGTTCGTCGAAAAAGCCCAGGGTATCGGACAGCGCCACGCCACTGAAGCGGTTCTCGGTGTAGACCTTGGAATCCAGGCGTGTTGGCCGTGAAGGGGTCGGGGTTTCTACCGGGTTGTACAGGTTGCTCGGCGCCGCCGCGTAACGGGCGCCGCCGTTTTCAAAGTCCATGTAGAAGTAGCTGGCCGCCAGGTTGATCTCATGGCTGACCGGCCCGGTATGCAACCAACTGCGCACACCGGCGGTGGCGGTGCGCACGTTTTCATCGCGGGTGAAATCCCGTGGCAATACGCTGAAATCCCCGGCGTTGTCGGTGACGGAAACCGCGTGACGCAAGAAGTCGTGATTACTTTTACGCGCGCCCACGCCGCCATACAGCATCACGCTGTCACTGAGGTCGAACTCGCCGTTAACCGTGCCGAAGGTGTCATCGGTGCGGGCCTTGCTCCAGGGCTGCGCATAGTTGCGGCGCACATCGTTGGCGCTCGGCACACGCGCATTGGCGCCGACCTGCACGCGCTCTTGCGGCGCATCGGTGTCGCGCTCGGTGTGGCCGATATCCGTGGAAAGGCGCAGGCGCTCGCCGCGAAAATCCAGGCCCAGCACCGCCATTTCACGGTCGACGCTCTGGTGATCCCATTCGGTATCGCCGGACTGCTTCACGCCATTGAAACGGATGCCGAACTTGTTGTCCTCACCAAAGCGCCGTCCCACGTCCACCGCGCCACCGGCTTGGCTGCCGGACGCCCAGGTGCCGGTCAGCGAGGTGATGTCCTTGTCGGTGGCGCGCTTGGGCACCACATTGATCCCACCGCCCACGCTGCCGCGCGGCGAGATGCCGTTGATCAACTGGCTCGGGCCTTTGAGGATGTCGACGCGCTCAGCCATCTCCATGTCGATGGTGTATGTCGGCAACACGCCGTACAGGCCGTTGTAGGCCACATCACTGTTGAACAGGCTGAAACCGCGAATGGTGAACTGTTCATAACGCCCACCTGCCGGGTTGGTGGCGCGCACCGATGGGTCGCTGGCAATCAGGTCGCCGAGGGTGCGCGCCTGCTGGTTCTTCACCGCATCGGCGGTGTAGGTGGTCATGCTGAACGGGGTTTCCATAAAGTCCCGCGAGCCGAGCAGGCCTTGCGAGCCACGCCGCGCCACCTGGCCACCGGCGTAGGTATCGCCATCGGCCAACCCAGTAGTGCCAACGATGGACGTGGGTGCCAATTGCAGGCTGCCACTTTGCGGCACCGGCATCAGCCTGTAGGCCTGCGCGCCCATCGGTTGCAATTGCAGGCCCGAACCCGTCAGCAACTGCGCAAAGCCCTCCTCCACGCCGTATTCACCCGACAAGCCGGCGCTGCTGCGACCGCTGACCAGCGCCGGGTCCACCGACAGGTTGATCCCGGCGAGCCCGGCGAAGCGCGTCAATGCGGCGCTCAGGCTACCGGCCGGCACCTGGTAACTGCGGCGGGCGGTGCTGTCTTCGGCATAGCCGAGCGGGACAAATAACGGGCTGGCGCTGAGGCTCAGCATCAGGCTCAGGTTCAGCAACGGGCGCAAGCGCATGGGTCGGACTGCGGGCATGGGGAGAAGCTCTCGATTTTGTTCACTTACCTGCAATGACAGGCGAGGCGCAAAAAAGGGACAGGCGTTGGCGATTTTTTCAGAAGATAAAGCCTTCGTCTTGCATAGAAGGCAGCCATTGCTCACGATGTCGCCTGATTTCAATCTCTGCAAGAAGGCTCAACGCATGAAGCTATTGCGTAAATGGCGCGAAAAAAAAGCGCGCAAGGCAATACGCGCGCTCTCTCCACTTGAGCGCTCTACGCAAAAACTGCGTAACCGTTATCCAAATTACAGCTTTGGCATAGGCACCTACGGCGATTTGAAGGTGCACGACTGGCATGAGGGCACGACCCTGCGTGTCGGCGCCTACACCTCGATTGCCGGCAATGTGGAAGTGTATTTGGGCGGCCATCATCGCACCGACTGGCTCAGTTGCTACCCCTTCCCCGCCAAGATGAAAAGTCTCGCGCACATTACCGACTTTGGTGGCAGCAAAGGCGACGTGATCATTGGCAATGATTGCTGGATCAGCTCCCACGCGAAAATTCTGTCCGGCGTGACGATTGGCAATGGCGCAGTCGTGGCTGCGGGCGCGATTGTGACCAAGGATGTGGCGCCTTACGCCATTGTGGGCGGCAACCCGGCCAAACATATCCGCTGGCGTTTTGATGAACCGACTCGGCTGATTCTTGAGCAATCCGCTTGGTGGGACTGGCCGGAGTCGGAGGTGCGTGAGGTGGCGCATTTGCTCTGCAGTACGGATATCGGGCCGTTTGTGGAGTACCTCAGCCAGCGAGGACGTTCGGCTGGCTGAAGTCTTTAGCGCTTGACCCAATCAAGATCCACGGCACCTTGAATACCATCGACCTGGCCTTTGCTGCTGTGCTGCCACCAGTGCCAGCCCTTGCCGTGGCTACTCCAGGTTTCGGGCACCGTCGGCTGCCTGGCATCCCAGTTGGCGATCCACAACGGGCACGGGCTGAAATCGTACTTGCGCCACGCCACGCGGTCAGCCCAGATGCTGGGTGACGTGTAAATGTAGGGATGGGCGCCATCGAGCACTTGCGTGCTGAGCAGCGTTACCAGCTCATGCAGGGCATCGGCCATCTGATCCGGGCTCGCCTCTTCGTTGCGCGAAGTTTCTACGTCAATGGCCAGGATGTGCTTCCCGACCTCGAAGTTGGCCTCGCAAAGCCGCTGCCGAATATTGGCCAGTTGTTCGCCAGGGGTACTGCTCAGTGCACGAAAGTAGTGGTAAACCCCCGCAGTCAAACCGTGGGCCAGCATCCCGGCAAAATTCGTCGCAAACCGAGGGTCAGTGTAGGTGCCCCCTTCGGTCATCTTCACGATGGCATGGGTGATACCGGCTGACGCGACGCGGCGCCAGTCGATCTCTCCTTGCCAGCGCGATACATCAATGCCACGAGCATGGGTGGTAGGGGTTTGCTGTTCACAACTCATGAGTTTCTCCAAGACGCTGGGTGCTTTATGCAACCTTTCATCTCGGATACTTTCATCCTTAGGCGCGGAAAAACCGTATATGAATACTGCCTGCGCCGGATGTCTCGGGTGCACCAGTTCCCGGTCCTGTTTATCCAAGCGCCCAGCGCAGTGACCCATTCGGCGGGACGAGAAACATCTGCGTACTCAGCTGGCACCACTTAGAAAGTGCAATCACTGAAAGTAGCCGACCAAGAAGCTCGAGCAGATTTGCTATGCACTTGTAACTCGCGAAAAAAGACCAGAATAAAGACCTATTTAGGGGTCTTATCTATGCAATATATTCTGGCTGATGTGGCGGTGAGCGTTTCCGAACTCAAGAAGAATCCCTCCTCCGCCTTTTTTTTCAGGATGAACTCCGGGAATCCAGTGACGAGATAGTCGTACCTGAACCCTCTGCGGAATTCGACCAGGGCGTGGTTTCCTGCAAAAGGATACGACTCCTACACTCCTGCGAGGTAACCGTCCGAGCACCACCGCCTTTCAACTTATCCTCTAATGCTCTTTAGCCTCTGGTTAACGCGCTGCGCGTCAAATGCTGCCGGGTCAAAGTCATCTCCATGCCACTCCAACATATTTTCATACTCGGGGTGGCCAGGATCTGCCATTACCTCAAGGAACTCGGAATATCCTGGCCAACCGCCGATATCTTCTGGCGGGCAAGCATTGGCACCTTCGACACAATATGGCACTTGAGGGCATGCCGCAGGGGGCAGCCTCTTTCCAACCTTAATGCGATGATCCCAGCCGTCACCAAAATCATAGAGATATCGGAATGACCTTTTTCTGTTCAGAGCACTCGCCAGAGTCTTACGAATCTCCGTGTGTATGGGACGGCCCCACCCATCGAGGTCAGGAATTCCGTAGGTTTCACCGTCTATTTCAAACTCATGTAGATGGTCGTCGTCCCACCCCATCGCAACCTGGATCACGGCGTGCAATGTGTCCAAGGTAATGTTCTCTGGCACCGCTACGCGGCGCCAGACAGTGGGTTCGACCCACTTCAACTCTATATGCAGCAGCAACAAATCAGGCTCGGATCTTAGCGAACGGACATTGTTGGCCATAGGTCAGGCAGCCTCGCTTATTTCTGTGGGGTTAAAGAAACGTTCCAGGGCAGCAACTCGTCAATCCGATTAACCGGATGCTCGGCAATACGCTCCAGCACGTGGGTCAAATAGGCTTGCGGGCTCAGGTCGTTGAGTTTGGCTGAGCCCACCAGGCTGCAAATAGCAGCAGCCCGCTCTCCACCTGCATCGGAACCGACGAACAGGTAGTTTTTTTCGGCTCAAAGCCATGGCTCGCAACGCCCGTTCGGCAGCGTTGTTGTCGATCTCAATTCGCCCGTCATCGCAGTAGCGCACCAGCGCCTGCCACCGATTGAGGCATAGAGAATAGCACCACCGAATGCCGATGTTTTCGACACTTGAGTCAGCGTCTGATTGAGAACGATGTGTTGTCGCCACTCTGCCAGCGAACCACCGTCGCGTCCTGCTCGCTACGCACATTGCACTTCCATTCATAGTGGCCGCCCTCAGGCCACTCGTTTTGGCCTTGCCAACGAGGGTACTGACTTACATCAGTCAAACGTACGGCGCGAGCCTTTGACCAATCCCCCAGTTCAAGGCTTGATCCGACGGCATAAACTCTTTCTCCTTTTTCAGTTTTACCTTGATCGCACCGCAACTGGACACTTTGGACAGTCCTCCATGATTGTGGCGGCCAGCGAAATATCAGTTCCCGCAGAGATCACTTATACGCCCGGCCATGCTGACGCCCGCCCGCGAAGGTCTACGACAAAGACGCCGTCACTGTATGCAAAAGCTGTAACACAGTTAACCAACACCTCCCCGGGTTTGCTGTTACAACAACGCCAAAACCTCTTCGCCGGTGACACTCACCATGAATCAAAAGCTCCCCTCCCGTTCATCTAATGCAGGGTACTGGATGGGCAAGCTAACGCCGCCGCAGGTGTTGCCGACGTCTGTTGCGCGAGAAGCGCTGTTGGCTTCCCTGAGGGAGAACGCGCTTGTCCCACTGACGCTGTTGACGGCTCCGGCCGGCTACGGCAAAACCACCTTGCTGATGCAATGGCATGCAGCCCTGCGGCAACAAGTGCCCGATACGGTATCGGCCTGGCTGTCGTTGGATGAGGCGGATGTCGAACCCAATCGCTTTCTGGCGTACCTGATCCTGGCCCTGGACCAGGCTGGCGTTGAACTGGAGCACTTGCCACACCTTGCGGCGTCACAGGCGATGGACGTGCAGCCCCAACGCACACTCAACGCACTGTTGCAGGCCCTTGCCCGAGAGAACCGTGTAGTCACCCTGTTTCTGGATGACTACCATCTCGCTGCCAGCCCCGAAATAAACGCCATTTTGAGCCATTTGCTGGAGCACGCGGCGCCCTGGCTGCACTGGGTGGTGGCCAGCCGCACACATCCAGAGTGGCCCCTGTCACGTTGGAAAGCCAAGGGCTGGGTACACGAAGTCTGTGCGCAGGCGTTGACCCTTTCCCTTGAGGAAGCCCGCGACATTCTTGGCGCTGATCTGGACGCCACTGCCTTGTGCCAGATACACAAGGCCACCGAAGGGTGGGCCGTGGCGGTGCAACTGGCCCGTTTATGGCGTACGAGTAACGATGCTTCGATTTACGGTTTGACCGCCTTCTCCGGTGGTGTGGCGGATGTCGCCAACTACCTCACCACACACATATTCAACCGCCTGTCCGATGACTGCCAAGCACTGCTGCTACAGACGTGTCTGCTGCAACGCTTCAATGCCGACCTGGCAGACGTGGTGTGTGGTCGTCATGACAGTGCCGAACAGCTGCGACAACTGGCCCACCTGGACGCCTTGCTGATTCCGTTGGATCCGGAGCGCCAATGGTTCCGCTACCACACCCTTCTGCGTGACTTCCTGCGACTGCGTGTCAACGGCCAGCAGCGCCAGGCTATTCATCGTGCGGCGGCACACTGGCTCGCGGGCCAGAGGGATTGGAGCCAGGCTGTTCACCATGCGCTCAAGGCTGACGACATCCCTTTGGCGGTGAGCCTGGTGGTCAGCGCGGGGGGTTGGGAGCTGGTGCTGCACCAAGGCATCCGTTATGCCCAAAGTTTGCTGCAGCAGTTCGATGCCGCCACATGCAGCAGCCACCCCGACCTCCTGCTGCTCCAGGCTTATCTACACGCCAAGCTAGGCGATCACGCGCTTTCGACGCAATTGTTGCAACGCGCCAGCAGCAAGGTCGCAGGCGACGCACGGCTGGCCCGTGACTTCCACGTCATCCAAACCCTCGCCGCGGCCTATCAGGACCACCTGGACTGTCTTGATACCGAATCCCTGACCGTCCACACCAGCCCATCCCCACTCGACCAGACACTTGCGCAAGCCACCCTGGAATGCGTGCTGGCCCTGGCGGCCCTGACGCGCGGCGAACTGGAAGCGAGCCTGCGCACGATCAGAGATGCGCACGTCAAAATGCGCGTCATTGCCAGCCCACGCGGCGAAAACTATTGCCGTATTCACGAAGCGCAAGCCCTGGCGCTCGCTGGACGCATCGACAACGCCGGCGTGTTACTGGAGCAGGCCCTGACCTTTGCCACCCAGCAATTCGGCCAGGAAAGTTCGTTGCGGGCACTGGTGGGCTGTTTCAAGGCCAGGCATCTGTATTGGCAGGGTGAATGGGCGCAGACCAGCCCTTGGCTCGAGGACGGCTGGGCCGCGCTGGAGCATGCCGACGGCTGGCTGGATATTGTCGCCGTAACGGCTGAAGTCACCTGGCGTACGCGGTTGCGTAGCCATGGCCTGCACGCGGCGCTATTGGAACTGAACCGTGTGGAACAATTGGCCGATGCCCGCCACTGGCCACGTCTATCGGGGCTGGTGCAGGCCTGGCGTATCGATGCGTGGGTGCAAGGTGGCCAACTGCCAACAGCCCGCCAGGCGCTCTTGCAGATGGATCTTGAACGCACCGCTAACGATGCCAGAGACTGGCGTAGTCAAGAGGCCGCCACGCTGGCGTTGGCCCGTATGCAGTTGCAGAGCGGGTTTTCGGCTGCGGCGCTGACCCGCTTGCGACGTGCCGCGACGGAGCTAGAGACAAAAGGGCTGCTGCTGCCGGCCTGGCGCCTGAGGTTGATGGCCTTGGCCGCCAGCAGCAAGGTGCGAACACTGGATGCCGAGGACACCGCACAGGCCCTGGCCCCGATCATCCAATATGGCCTGTCAGGGTTGCTTCTGGAAGTGGGGCCTTGCCTGCTGCCGGCGTTGTTGGATTATCCGGCGCCGCCGCCCATGCTCACCTCGGTGATCAAGCGGTTGCGTGGCTGGCGGGCGCATCCAATGCCCGCACACAGCGTGTTGAGTGAAAAAGAACGCCAGGTACTGAGCCTGCTCTCCCACGGTCAATCCAACAAAGCGATCGCGCTCGCATTGGACATCTCGGAAAACACCGTGAAGTTTCACCTCAAGCACCTGTTCGCCAAGCTGGGGGTGGACAACCGCACAGCCGCAATCAGCGCGGCACTGCGCCAAGGCTATCTCGACGCCTCGCTCTAAGCCGCCAACCTACCCAACCGGGTAGGTGCAACGGGCAATCGCTCGTCCCCTACCCGCCCCACCCATGGTAACTCGCCCCCTGCACTGCCTAGCATTGTGACCATCCGCGGAGGATGGTCGCGACGGTGGTCATCTCCTGTGCCTGACAAGAACAACAAACTTCAGGAGATGCACTGTGCAATCAAACCGCAAGACTGTGCGCGTCGCGACCGATGTGGGGGGCACCTTCACCGACTTGGTGTATTTCGAGAACGACCCCGTCACTGGTGAGCAGACGATCCGTACCGCCAAGGTGGATACCACTCCACCGAACTTTGCCCAGGGCATTCTGAACGTGATCCGAAAGGCTCGGGTCACCCTGTCGGAGGTCGACTTTCTCGCCCACGGCACCACGGTGGTCATCAACGCCTTGACCGAACGCCGTGGGGTCAAAACCGCCCTGATTACCACCCGGGGTTTTCGCGACATCCTGGAAATCGCACGCGCTAACCGGCCCGACTATTTCAACTTGAAGTGGGTCAAGCCCGCACCGTTTGTTCCGCGCTACCTGCGCCTGGAAATTGCCGGACGCCTGTGCACCGATGGGCGCGAACGCGAGCCGTTGGCGCTGGATGAACTGCCGGCCATGATTGAGGGCTTGCGCGCCAATGGTGTTCAAGCCATCGCCATCTGCCTGCTGCATGCCTATGCCAATCCCAACCACGAACAAGCGGTGCTGAACGAGGTAAAACGCTTATGGCCCGAGGTCTCGGTGGTTGCCTCGCACCAGATCACCCGCGAATGGCGCGAATACGAGCGCTCCAGCACCACGGCCCTCTCGGCCTATGTGCAACCGATCGCCGCGCGCTACCTTGATGAGCTGGAAGCCGGCCTGCGCAGCGAGGGCTATCAGGCGCCGCTGTACATCATGCAGTCCAATTGCGGTGTCGACAGCGTGGCCCATGCCCGCGATATCCCCATCACCATGGTCGAATCGGGGCCGGCCAGTGGGTTCTGGGCAGCGGCCGAGCTAGGCCGGTTGATCGACGAGCCCAACCTGCTAGGGCTGGACATCGGCGGCACCACGGCCAAATGCGCGCTGATCCGCAACGGCCAGGTTGCGATCAAGACGGACTATTGGATCGAACGCGACCGAATCAACGCCGGCTACCCGATCATGGTTCCGGTGGTGGACCTGGTGGAAATAGGCAATGGCGGCGGTTCCATCGCCTGGGTCGATGCCTTCGACAAACTGCACGTAGGCCCCCAGTCCGCCGGTGCAGTGCCCGGCCCGGCCGCCTATGGCCATGGCGGCAGCGACATCACCACCACCGACGCCAATCTGGCGCTGGGCCGCATCAATGCGCAGTACTTCTGCGGTGGCGAAGTGAGCGCCGACCTCAAGGCTGTCGCCCAGGGTTTCAACACGCTGAGCGAACGCCTGCAACTGCCTGCCGATGAGATCGCACGCGGCGTGATACGCCTGGCCAACAATAATATGGTCAACGCCTTGAAGCTGGTGTCATTGAGCCGTGGCCACGACCCACGCGAGCTGACCTTAATGGTCTTTGGCGGCGGAGGTGCGCTGCATGCGGTGGCCCTGGCCCGGGAACTGGGCGTCAAAAAGGTCATCGTCCCCCGTGGGGCCTCGGTGTTCTCGGCCTGGGGCATGACGCTTTCGGATCTGCGTCGTGACTTGTTCATCAATCGCTTTGTTGACGCTACGCAGTCACAGGCCCTCGTGCAAACCCAAGGGTTCCTGGACGAGCTGACGGCCAGCGCCCGTGAGCAGTTCACGGCCGAGGCGGTGCCCCCGGAACAGGTCGAACTTCAGGTGCATTGCAAGTTGCGTTACCAGAACCAGGAGCATTCGGTGGAAGTACCGCTGGGCCTTGATGAACGATTGGACACTGACTGGGAGCACATCGCAACGCGCTTCCACACGCTCTACGAGCAGCACTACACCTACCGCCTCGAGGCGCCGCTGGAGATTGTCGGTTTCCATCTGGTCGCTGTCGCCCAAATCGACAAGTTGATCCCCCAGGCCCTGCCCATCACCGGGCGCACGATTGACGCCGCCCGCAAAGGCCAACGCCTCGTCGATTACGCCACTGAGGGCATCCACGAAGCGGCCATTTATGACTACGCCCTGCTGGAGCCGCAGATGTGCTTTGACGGCCCTGCCGTGGTTGAAGACGCCGGCACCACCGTCGTAGTCCACCCGCACAACCACGTGCTCGTGGACCGCCTCGGCAACCTGCACATCACGCTCAACGGCTGAAGGGATTATCACCATGCATACACTCGACATCTTCACCCGCGACATTATCCAGAACTCGCTGCAAGCCATTGCCGACGAGATGTTCGCCGCCATGCGCAAAGCGGCAATGAGCCCGGTGATCTATGAGGTGCTGGACATGGGCACCGGCATCACTGACGCCAACGGTGACATCGCCAGTTCCGGAGCCGGCATCCCGGCCTTTGTCGGCGTGCTGGACAAGGCGGTCAAACAGATCCTGCTCCAACACACCGGCCCCGACGATATCCAAGACGGCGATGTCTTCATTTGCAACGACCCTCACAGCGGTGCCGTGACCCACCTCAATGATGTGGTACTGGCCATGCCAGTATTTGCCGAAGGGCGGCGTGTGGCCTGGACCGCCAACATTGCGCATTGGAACGATGTCGGCGGCATGGTGCCTGGATCACTGTCGACCCAGGCCACCGATATCTTCCAGGAAGGTCTACGCCTGTGCTCGGTCAAACTGATCAGCCGCGGCCAACCGATCCGCTCCGTGTTGCAGATCCTGCGTGCGAATACACGCATGCCGGACTTCATGGAGGGCGACCTGTGGGCGGGTGTGGCTGCGGTGCGGGGCGGGGCCCTGCGCCTGCGTGAGCTGACCGCCAAATACGGCACGGACCTGTTCCTGCTGGCCATGCAGGACTTCATGGACTTGGGCGAAAAGGTTTCGCGCAAGGCCCTGACGGAGCTCCCCAACGCCTGCCTGTTTCTGGAGGAACCGCAGGACGATGGCAGCGTCTTCAAGGTTACCGTGCAGATCGATGACCACACGCTGACCATCGACCTGCGCGACAACCCCGACCAGTGCGCAGGGCCGACCAACCTGAGCCGGGACGGAACCGTAGTGGCGGCGCAGATGGCCTTCAAGGCGCTGACGGCACCGCAGGGCATCACCAACGGCGGCACCTTTCGTCCGCTCACCGTGCTGACGCGTCCCGGTTCGCTGTTCGATGCCCAGTCGCCGGCGGCTGAAGGCTTCTATTTCGAGAACCTGATCCGCGTGCATGACCTGATCCTGCGCTGCCTGGCGCAGCAGTTCCCCAACCACCTGCCCGCCGGCAACTTCGCCTCGGTCTGCGCCACCATCATCGGCGGTCGGCACCCGGACACCGATCGCGTCTTTACCCTGGTGGAACCCGAGATCGGTGGCTGGGGCGCTGAGCCTGGGCGCGATGGCAACAACGCGGTCTACTCCGGGCTGCATGGCGAAACCTATAACTGCCCGGTTGAGGTGTGCGAGGCCCGCTATGGCCTGTACGTGGAGCGCATGGCGTTGAACGACGAACCAGGCGGGCACGGGCAGTTCCGCGGCGGTCGCGGCATTTGCATTGACTACCGCGTGCGGGCCGACGGCAGCTTCCTGACCTGCGGCTACACCCGCTCGGTTGTGCGGCCGTGGGGCCTGCAAGGGGGGCTGGACGGCACGCCCAACTACGTTGAAGTCCTGCGCGGTGAGCAGCCGCCGGAACGCTACGCCATGGCCAGCGGTGTCCCTCTGAACGCGGGCGACCTGGTGCGCGTGCGCACCGGAGCCGGCGGGGGCTACGGACCACCGGCGGCACGCGACCCCGCCGCCGTGCGCGAAGACCTGAAAAACGGCTACCTCGACGAGCCAACCGCCTACGCCGTGTACGGCGTCATGCCCTGATTCAACCGGCCGCCAAGCGGCGACCTTCCCATGCGTTCACCTACAACAAAAAGAGGGAACCGTCATGTTGCAACAGCCGTTATCGCGCTTAGGCGCTGTGGTTTCACTGGCTCTGGCATTGGGCAACAGCCCTTCGGCCCACGCTGAACAGTTCATTGGCTTTGGACAACCTGGGTTACCCGGGCGCTGGGCCTTGGAAACCTTTCCCGTGTTCAACCGCAACGTCGACGGCACTGTACGCGCCGGGGGCAATACGGTGCTGGCGTACTTTTCCGAAACCGGCTTTACCGACACCACCCGCGATCAATTGCAGTTCTGGGTCGGCGCCGTGCCCGGTTATGCCAGCACCCAAGGGGCGAAGAACACCAGCCCGTGGGGCGTTGCCTCTCCCAATCTCGGTTTCGCCTACTACTACAACGTGCTCGAACCCACCAGCGCCTACGGTGCGGCGGACTACACCACGTTCTGGGTCAACCCGACACTGATGGTCGAGTTCCCCAACGGCAACAACGATGTCGCCGGCCACGGTGCCTTTGCCAACCGTTACGCGGTCAGTTTCAGCGTGGCCAACTATTGGCGGCAGGGCAAATTCGCCGCCACCTTCACTCCCGTCGGCGTGCATTACGCCGCACGCAATCGCAACGCCACCGACCTGGGTGACGGCGACCCGCGCCAATTACGTGGCGGCATCAGCTACTGGTTCGCCGACATCGCCGCAGGCTACCTGGTGCGCGACGACCTGTGGCTGGGCCTGCACCACGTCTACCACGTCAACAACCGTGCGGCCTCCAGCTTTGCATCATCACGGGTGGGAAAGATCGGCCCCTCCATGACCTACACCGGGTTTGCCCAACAAGAGCTCTACCTGTCCGCCAATATAAATGTCGACTACTACCACAGCGCCAACCTGCCGCGCTCCACTGAACTGACCATGGCGCTGGTGAAGTTTTTCTAGCCCTGGCAACCCCTTTCATTTGAGGACATCCCGCATGGATACGGCAACAACCCCTCCCCTCCAGTCCCACGATGTACCGGTTTCGGTACGCTGGCTCAATCCGATTGGCTGCCCCACCTTTGATGCGCCGATCGCCGATTTACTGCACAGCATCAAACAACCGTCGACCCATGTTGAAGTGGTGTCCTTTGACATGACGCCCAGTCCGACACACCTGGAATACCGGACCTATGAGGCACTGACCTATGAACGCACCGTGCGCATCGCCCGCGATTGCGCCCAGCAAAACATTGATGCCTTGGTGATCGGCTGCTTCTACGATCCTGCCCTGGAAGACGCGCGGGAAATTTCCGGTAACTGCCTGGTCGTCGCCCCCTGCCAGGCGAGCCTGCAGGTGGCCGCACAACTGGCCAACCGCTACTCGATTATTGTCGGGCGTGACAAATGGATGGAGCAGATGCGCGAGCGAGTACGTGGCTACGGCGCAGGGGATCGGCTCGCGTCGATGCGCGCGTTGGGAATGGGGGTCGATGAGTTTCAAAAAGACCCCGCCCTTACCCGGCGCCGCATCATTGAACAAGCCTTCCAGGCCGTCGAAGAAGACGGCGCCGAAGCCATTATTCTGGGCTGCACCATTGAGTTCGGCTTCTTTGAGCAGGTGCAGCGTGAGGTGGGCGTGCCGGTCATCGACCCCGTGGTGGCCGCGTTCAAAATGGCCGAAGCCCTGGCTGGCATGAAGCAACGCTTCGGCTGGTCTCCCAGTCGCGTTGGCAGCTGCGAGCCGCCGCCGGAAAGCGAAATAAAAACCTTTGGCCTGTTCCAGGGCCCTGTGCCCATCGGCAATCGCGTGGACGCCTAGCCCCTCAACCTTGAGATGGCCGAGCGGCCATCTCCCTCACAGGGACCTCCCCCTCATGAGCGAAGCCATTGCAATGCCCGAGCACCAAGCACGTTCCACCCGGCAAGTGGGCGATGTTTTCCACGATGTGCCCTTGACCCGCGAGCACCTCAAGTGTTGCCTCGCGTTGTTCTTTGTCTTCGCCATCGAGGCGTGGGAGATGATGATCATTGTCTACACCGCGCCGCTGATCGCCCAGGACTTTGCGCTGGATGCTTTAGCCGTGGGCCACCTGATTGGCGCCATGTTCATCGGCATGCTGCTGGGCTCGTTGATCTGGGGCAAGCTGGCAGAACGTATCGGGCGCAAAGGCGCGGTGATCTGGAGCCTGGCCAGTTACGGCGTGATCTCGCTGGCCAGCGCCTTCGCGCCAGACTACACCACCCTATACGTGTTGCGGCTGCTGTCCGGCGTGGCGGCTGTGGGCATGATGGTGGTCACCTTCGCCCACTACCAGGAGTTGTTGCCAGTGCGCCAGCGGGGCGCCTTGACGGTGTACCTGGCGTCGGGTTGGCCCATCGGCATGCTCCTGGCGCTGGGAGCTACGGTGTGGCTGATGCCCTATGGCTGGCGCACGGTCATTGCGGTGAGTTCCCTCGGCGGCCTATGGGCGCTGGTGGTGGCGCGCTGGGTGCCGGAGTCGCCGTACTGGCTGGCCAGTGTCGGGCGCCAGACGCAGGCACGCGCGGTGCTCGCCCGCCTGAGCCGAGGTGCCGTGCAGGTACCACAGGACTGCCAGCTCCAGGTGGACCCCGTCAGCCGTGGCCGGCAACGGGAACTGTTCGCCCCGGCGCTATTGAAAATCAGCACCTTGCAAATCCTGGTCAACTTCACGTTTTCCTGGGGCTATTGGGGCCTGCAAACCTGGCTGCCGACGTTGCTGCAACAACGCGGCCTGACCCTGCCGCAGAGCTATGGGTTCATCGCGCTGTCAGCCCTGTGCATGATCCCCGGTTACATGGCCGCGTCATGGTTGACCCATCGCTATGGCCGCAAGAAGATCGTCGTCGGTTTTATCAGCGCCTCGGTGATCGCCGGCTATGGTTTTGCCAACTCACAAACGCTGGAGATGCTGTACCTGAGCAACTTTGCGCTGGCCTTCTTCAGCCTGGGTGCCTGGGGTGTTTGGGGCACCTGGATCGCCGAGCTGTACCCCACCCAGCTACGCACCATCGGCTACGCCTGGGCGATTCTGGCCCAGCGCATTGCCAACATCCTGGCGCCCTCCTTGATCGGTGCGCTGGTGGCTTATGGCGCATCGTTCAACATCACTACCACCTTCATCAACGCCTTCATGCTGGTCACCGTGGTGCTGACGCTGTTCATTCCCGAAACCGAAGGCAAGACGCTGGATTGACGTGCAGCTCATCGCGCTTTCACACAAGGGCGCTCGGCCGTCACCGACATAAGCCCGCCAGTGACTGCGGTTGAATAGCGGAGCGCCTCTGGCTGCGACCCTCACCGGTCGCTTCCACAGCCTCTCTACATCAGCGTCGATCACGCTTATCAGAAACGGAATTCACCATGAACAATGAACATCGGGTGGAGGGAATGCCCCTCGCCATGCAACGTGGCCCCTACCAGAACAACGGGGCCACACCCTGGTACTCAACCCTGCATGTCGGTACCCCGGGGCAACCCTTAAAGCTCTCGCTGGACACGGGCACCAACATCACCTGGGTTACCTCCAGCCTCTGCGCATCAGATCGGTGCCAACACTACAGCGCAGGCCGGTTTGACTATCAAGCGTCCAGCAGCTTCACCCTCACCGACTGCCTGTAACGGCCCTACAGCTTTGGCCCATGGGGAACCATGCAAGTCGAGTCGGGCGCGGACGTGCTGCACGTCAACCAGACGACGTTGCCCACCCAGCTTCTACTGGCGGCGGACTATGACGGTGCACAGTTTCGCCAATTGGATTGGGACGGCGGCATTGGCTTGCCCAGCAGCAGCGCCTATGTCGACGGCCGGAGTTCGTTCGTGTTCCAGGAATTGATGAACACCGGCAAGGTTGATCCAGCACACCCTTTCATCGCCTTCGATTGGGATGCCGTATCACGGTGCGGCAGCTGTCAGTTGGGCGGCGTTGATGCCACCAAGACCAAAGGCCCGCATCTATTTCTGCCCTGGTCGCTATACACCCAGGTCGCTGGCGTGGAGTACATCTGGTCTACGCCACTCACTTCCTACGCTGTCGGCGGCGAGGTGTTGTCCAAAGACCTGAGCTTTGCCCTGGATTCCGGTTCCTCTCGGTTCAAGGGAGACGACCGGCTGATGCGCCAGACCCTGGCGCGCATCGCTCAAGGTGGCTCCCCTGACGTGGTCCTTGGCTTTGCCGATGGCGAGATTACGCTCGGGGCCAACCTCTACAACGTATTGATTGAAGAAGGCCCCAGCAAAGGCAAAACCCTGCCTCAATTTGAGCCACTCGGACTGGCGGACCTGGTACTGGTGGGTTCATTGGTGATGGAGCACTGCTACACCGTCTATGAGTACCGCGTGGTCCAATGTCGTCCGGGGGCCTACTCATTGGCGCCTGCTGGCGTGTGGCTCTTCAATCGCCCGGGCGGCCCGCAGCTCATCACACGTTCGTCCTCGCAACCGTTCGAAACGGCACCGAGACCACTTACCCACGGAAAGCTCATCTTCAGCGCCGCGGACAAGGCCGAAGCGCCTTTGCGACCGATGTCGGTCGCCGGCACCTGGCAGAATGACTATGGTTCGGTCATGACGCTGACGGTTGAAGGGAATCGGATCTGCGGCACCTACCAATCCTCGACGGGTTCGACAGGCAAATATGCCGTGGCCGGCTATCAAACGCCGCCTGGTGCCCACACAGAACAAGGCCTTCCGATAGCATTGGCCATCGAATGGCACTCCTTGGGTGATGAACCCTCTGATCCCAGCTGGAACTGGTCTTCTGGGCTCAGCGGACAAATGCTGCGGGTTAAAAATGAGGACAGGCTGACACTGTCGCACTTGTTGGTCGCCTCCAGTGACTTCCCAGGGCTTGCTGACCCAGGGACCTACGTCGACAAGTTGCAGTACCACCGAGTTGCCCACGAACCGGAAAATCCACCGCTTACAGCCCCCACATCGGGGCCAGACATTGAAGATCCCCTAAGCGGTACCTGGGCAGCCGCTGATGGAAGCCGCTTGAACCTGCGTGTACAGGCCTGCCAGCACCCTGCGTTTGGCTATGTCAGCGGCACGCTGTCAGTCGATACAGGCGAGGCCGAAGTGTCCGGCTTCACCGACATCAATGCCCGAGCCAGCGGGCTGGCATTGCAATCGGTTAGCCTGACGGCAGCAGGAGGTTCAGGCTTCACGGCGCAGTGCCTGTCAGGTTCAGTCGACTTGAAAGATCACCGCTTGAATGTTCTGGTCATGGTCAGCTCACCAACCACTGTTGCGAACAGTTATGTGCAGACGCAGGTGAAGCCCCTGGCGTTTTATCGGCAAGACGCGCCAACGCCGCATCAAACGGCTCAGTCCTGAATATTGAATCAGATACTTATGAGGATGCGCGTCGGACGCTTGCCATCACTCAGGACCTTCTAATACCGTAACAGGCAGTGTCTTACAGCCCGCAACTGTATTGCCGACAGCGTGATCGGAAATGTACTGGGGAATGAAAAAAGACATGCGGTTTGGGGGCTAAACCGTATTGGTTAGCAGGGCGCACTGCGGCTGACACGCGAAGAAATGCGAGTGCTGCGGTACTACCGCACACTGTGAGACAACGACCGCTAGGCGACGCGTTGTTTGCTGCAGGCGCTGCAAACCGCGCAGCCGGAATTAACCCACCGCCCCACGAAAGCCAGGCCCGCCATGTGTGGAAATGCCAAACCGACGCATCCGATCAGGCTAAAAGAAAAAGTGGACCATCGCGCAATACAGCCTCTCGACCACCCATCGAACATTTGCCGGCAGCCTGATTGAATGGGAGAGATACTTAGCCACCAACGACGAGCGGATTCGGCATCAGACGGATACGTGGGGCACCGATGTCAGCGGAGAACCGCGCGAGGGCCTCAGTGATGGACGGCTGCCTAATTGAGGTGAGGATTTCCCTCATCACCGGAATCGTTTTTTGGCTCCACTCGTTGAACATTCTTCCTCCATGAATACCTTCTGTGTAATCCGCATGCACCGTTGACCCGCGGTCTCCTGGGCTTCAAGCGCACAAGCCGGTCTTCTGCCAACACGGAACTGCGCCTGACTAAATTGGACGCACTGGCACTACCGGCACCGTCTCAGTGCGTAACGGGTCATTCGCAGACCTACCGTATGAACTTGACCGAATAATAGATTTTCCAAAAAAAATCCATAGAAAAAGCCCATGAATTAAAGAATTGGGATATTTCGTACACAGCCCCGGGATTGAACAACTTGCTTCAACTCATTTGTTCGCCTGCGTAATCAACAGGGATGACACCGGCGAGGTCGACAGCCCCAGTAGGTGTGATTGAAATTCCAGCGACAACGCACAGCATCGGAATTCGATGCGAGCCGGATATCCAGCAGAGGCGCCATCCGCCCCGAACATGGAGTCGTCTGAAGCGTGCGGCTGAACTGCTGTGTTCATCGGTACGCCCACCATTTGATCCAACTCCTAGATCAAATGGCGCCAGGGCTGCAGTGGCCGGGAAAGGTCACGGAGGGGAGGCAGGGCCCACAACAGCCCACGGCGCGGTAGGGGTTTTCGCAGACATGAAAAAGCCGAACTGGTTAGAGTTCGGCCAAGTCATTGAAAAATATGGTCGGGACGGAGTGATTCGAACACTCGACCCCTAGCACCCCATGCTAGTGCGCTACCGGACTGCGCTACGCCCCGACTAGGCGTGTTACTGGGTTTGCTTCGCAACGAAGCGATCCGGAATATACCGCAAGCTTTTGAAATGTGGAAGTATTTTAAAAGCTTGTATCACTTCTTCAGAACCACCAGCACATCTTCGAGTTCGGAGATCATCTGGCGGATCATTTGCTTGTATTGGGTGGTGTCGTCTTTGGCTTCATCACCGGACATACGCTGGCGCGCGCCGCTGATGGTGAACCCCTGGTCGTACAGCAACGCACGGATCTGTCGGATCATCAGCACATCCTGGCGCTGATAATACCGACGGTTCCCGGTGCGTTTGACGGGGTTGAGTTGAGGAAACTCCTGCTCCCAATAGCGCAGCACGTGCGGTTTGACCGCACAAAGCTCGCTGACTTCACCAATGGTGAAGTAGCGTTTGCCTGGGATGACGGGTAGCTCGTCGTTATGACTTGGTTCCAGCATAAGCCTCAACTCGGGCCTTCAACTTCTGCCCTGGACGAAAGGTGACCACACGGCGAGCCGTGATCGGGATTTCTTCTCCCGTTTTTGGATTGCGGCCAGGCCGCTGGCGTTTGTCCCGCAGGTCAAAATTGCCGAAACCGGACAATTTGACCTGCTCGTTGTCTTCCAGAGCGTGCCGAATTTCTTCAAAGAACAGCTCGACCAATTCCTTGGCTTCGCGTTTGTTCAGACCCAACTCTTCGTACAGACGTTCCGCCATCTCAGCTTTCGTCAAAGCCCCCATACGTCACTTCCTTAACGTGGCGTTCAACCTTTGTTCGAGCGAGGTGAGGATATTTTGTGTCGTGGTATTCACCTCATCGTCATTAAGAGTGCGCGATGGATGCTGCCAGGTCAAGCCAACTGCGAGGCTTTTTCTATGCGGATCAATGCCTTTACCCTGATAGACGTCAAATAGCCTGAGGTCTGTCAGCCATTCCCCTGCATTTTCACGGATTACGTCCAAAACGGCAGTGGCGGCCACTTCACGGTCGGCGATCAGCGCGAGGTCACGACGCACTTCAGGGAAGCGCGACAACTCGCTGAATTTAGGCATCTTGCCCGACGCAACTTCAGCTAGGACCAGCTCAAAAACGAACACCGGACGGTCCAGACCCAAGGTTTTCGACAGCTCAGGGTGGATGGCGCCGACGAAGCCCACCAAACGCCCTTCGCGCTCGATACGTGCAGTCTGGCCTGGGTGCAGCGCCGGGTGGCTGCCAGGCACGAAGGTGAAGTCATTCAGTGCGCCAGCAAAGCCCAATACTGCTTCCACATCGGCTTTAACGTCGAAGAAGTCCACGGTGTCGCGGCCTTGTGCCCAGCCTTCCGGCAGGCGGCTACCGCAGACAACACCCGCCAGCATCGGCTCTTGCTTGAGGCCGTCGAGTTGGCCGACAAAACGCAGGCCGCTTTCGAACATGCGCACGCGGTCTTGCTGACGGTTCAGGTTATGGGACAGTGCCTTGACCAGACCCGGCCACAGCGACGAACGCATGGCAGCCATGTCATTGGAGATCGGGTTGGCCAGCAGCAACGGCTCAACACCTGGGTTGAACAGCTCAAATTGCTTTGGATCGATGAAGCTATAAGTCACCGCTTCCTGGTAGCCACGGGCAACAAGCAGGCGACGCAACTCTGGCAGGTGCGCACGCGCTTCGGCCTTGGGTTGCGGTGCCAGGCGCGCTTGCGGGTAACGAACCGGCAGGCGGTTGTAGCCGTACAGGCGGGCCAGTTCTTCGATCAGGTCAACTTCCAGGCTAATGTCGAAGCGATGGCTTGGCACTTCAACGTGCCACTGCCCTTCCCCACCGGCGGAAATACCCAGGCCGAGTGCGGACAGCAGTTGCTCGATTTGCGCAGGCTCAATCACCAGGCCAAGCATTTGCTCGACGCTCTTGGCTCGCAGGGTAATCGGCGCAATCGACGGCAGGAACTGCTCGTTGACGGTTTCAGTGATCGGCCCGGCTTCGCCACCAGTGATTTCCAGCAGCAGGCCAGTGGCGCGTTCCATGGCTTCACGGGCCAGTTTCCAGTCCACGCCACGCTCGTAGCGGTGCGAGGCATCGGTGTGCAGGCCGTAGGAACGGGCCTTGCCAGCGATGGCGATCTGGTCGAAGAATGCGCTCTCAAGGAAAATATCGCGGGTGGTTGCGGACACGCCGCTGTGCTCGCCACCCATCACACCGGCAATCGCCAGGGCGCGGGAATGGTCGGCAATCACCAGGGTATCGGCGCGCAGGCTGACTTCCTGGCCATCGAGCAATACCAGTTTCTCGCCTTCTTCGGCCATGCGCACGCGGATGCCGCCATTGATTTCGGCAAGATCGAAGGCGTGCAGCGGTTGGCCCAGCTCCAGCATCACGTAGTTGGTGATGTCCACGGCGGCATCGATGCTGCGCACGTCGGCGCGACGCAGGCGCTCGACCATCCATAGCGGGGTTGGCTTGGACAGGTCGACGTTGCGGATCACACGACCGAGATAGCGTGGGCAGGCGTTTGGCGCCAGTACGTCGACAGGGCGCACTTCGTCGTGGACTGCAGCGACTGCGGCCACCACTGGGCGAGTGACCGGGACGTTGTACAGCGCGCCCACTTCACGGGCCAGACCGGCGAGGGACAGGCAGTCACCCCGGTTCGGGGTCAGGTCGACCTCAATGCTGGCGTCTTCCAGCTCCAGGTAAACGCGAATGTCCTGACCCACTGGCGCGTCGGCCGGCAGTTCCATCAGGCCATCATTGCCTTCGCCGACCTGCAGTTCAGCCTGGGAGCACAGCATGCCGTTGGACTCAACGCCACGCAGCTTGGCTTTCTTGATCTTGAAGTCGCCCGGCAGTTCGGCGCCGATCATGGCAAACGGGATCTTCAGGCCCGGGCGCACATTGGGCGCTCCGCACACGACCTGGAAGGTTTCCGTGCCGTTACTGACCTGGCACACACGCAATTTGTCGGCATCGGGGTGCTGCTCGGTGCTCAGCACCTCGCCCACTACCACGCCGGTGAAAACACCGGCGGCCGGCGTCACGCTATCGACCTCAAGGCCGGCCATCGACAGACGAGCAACCAGCTCGTCGCGATCTACCTGCGGGCTTACCCAGCCACGCAGCCATTGTTCACTGAATTTCATCCTGCTCTCCTAAAGATTCGTTACGACTAGCGAAATTGCGCGAGGAACCGCAAGTCGTTGTCGAAGAACAGACGCAAGTCGTTCACGCCGTAACGCAGCATGGCCAGACGCTCAACGCCCATGCCGAAGGCAAAGCCCGAGAACTCTTCCGGGTCGATCCCGGACATGCGCAGCACATTAGGATGAACCATGCCGCAGCCCATCACTTCCAGCCAGCCGGTCTGCTTGCAGACGCGGCAGCCTTTGCCGCTGCACATCACGCATTCCATGTCGACTTCAGCGGATGGCTCGGTGAACGGGAAGAACGATGGACGGAAACGCACCGCCAGCTCCTTCTCGAAGAACACCCGCAGGAACTCTTCGATGGTGCCTTTGAGGTCGGCGAAATTGATGTCGCGATCGACCAGCAGGCCTTCGACCTGGTGGAACATCGGCGAGTGGGTGATATCCGAGTCGCTGCGGTACACACGGCCTGGGCAGACGATGCGGATCGGCGGCTTGTTCGCTTCCATGGTGCGGACCTGTACCGGCGAGGTATGGGTGCGCAACAGCATGTTCGCGTTGAAATAGAAGGTGTCGTGCATCGACCGGGCCGGGTGATGGCCTGGGATGTTGAGCGCCTCGAAGTTGTGATAGTCGTCTTCAACCTCAGGGCCTTCGGCAATGCCGTAGCCGATGTGGGTAAAGAACTGCTCGATACGTTCCAGAGTCCGGGTGATCGGATGCAGGCCGCCCGAGGCCTGGCCACGGCCAGGCAAGGTTACATCAATGGACTCGGCGGCGAGCTTGGCCGCAAGATCGGCCTCCTCGAGCGACGCCTTGCGCGCATTCAGCACCTCTGTGACACGCTCCTTGGCGACGTTGATCAGCGCACCGACTTGCGGACGCTCTTCAGCCGGCAAATTCCCCAGGGTCTTCATCACCTGAGTCAATTCACCTTTTTTGCCAAGGTAGTGAACCCGGATTTGCTCCAGGGCATTTACATCTTCAGCGCTTTGCACAGCCTCAAGAGCTTGGGCAACGAGCGCGTCCAGGTTTTCCATGTACAGACTCCAGATACAAAATAGGGGAAGAGCTTGAAGGCTCTTCCCCTATTTATGACGTTTACCACCCTGGGCTACAGGAGCAACCCAGGGTGACTGTCGGGGGTACTTAAGCCAAGGTGGCTTTAGCTTTCTCGACAATCGCAGCAAACACCGCTTTTTCGTTCACGGCCAGTTCAGCCAGAACCTTACGGTCGATTTCGATGGACGCTTTTTTCAGGCCAGCGATGAAACGGCTGTAGGACAGACCGTTAACACGTGCACCAGCGTTGATACGAGCGATCCACAGAGCGCGGAACTGACGTTTTTTCTGACGACGGTCGCGGTAGGCGTATTGGCCAGCCTTGATTACCGCTTGCTTGGCAACACGGAATACGCGTGAACGCGCGCCGTAGTAGCCTTTAGCAAGTTTCAGAATTTTTTTGTGACGTTTACGGGCAATGACGCCACGCTTTACACGAGCCATGAGTTATTCCTCTATTCTTGACTAAAATTAACGAAGGCGCAGCATGCGCTCGACTTTTGCCACGTCAGACGGATGCAGCAAGCTGCTACCGCGCAGTTGACGCTTACGCTTGGTCGACATTTTGGTCAGAATGTGGCTCTTGAAAGCGTGCTTGTGCTTGATACCGTTAGCAGTTTTCAGAAACCGCTTAGCAGCACCACTTTTAGTTTTCATCTTTGGCATGTTCGGTACTCCGCATTCAGTTGATAAACATAATCAGAAGGCCTGCCGTGCCCTGTTGATTACTTCTTCTTTTTCGGGGCGATGACCATAATAAGCTGGCGTCCTTCCATCTTAGGATGCTGTTCGACCGAACCGTACTCGAGCAGGTCAGCTTCAACCCGCTTGAGGAGTTCCATCCCCAGCTCCTGGTGGGCCATCTCACGGCCGCGGAATCGCAAGGATACCTTGGCCCTGTCCCCATCACTCAGGAAACGTACCAGGTTGCGCAGTTTTACCTGGTAATCCCCTTCCTCCGTCCCTGGACGAAACTTGATTTCTTTTACTTGAATCTGCTTCTGGTTCTTCTTCGCTGCGGCAACCTGTTTCTTCTTCTCGAAGATCGATTTGCCGTAGTCCATCACCCGGCAAACAGGTGGGATTGCATCGGCGGAGATTTCCACCAGGTCCAATTTGGACTCTTCAGCAATACGAAGCGCTTCATCAATCGAGACGATGCCAATCTGCTCGCCGTCAGCGCCAATTAACCGAACCTCGCGTGCCGAGATATTCTCGTTGATCGGGGCTTTCGGTGCAGCTCGTTTATCTTGTCTCATTTCACGCTTAATAATAATTACTCCGAATCTGGGCGACCACGCCGGGAAACCGCTTGCGCGAGGAACTCAGCGAACTGGGCGACGGGCATCGAGCCCAGGTCAGCACCTTCACGAGTACGCACAGCGACAGTCTGCATCTCGACTTCCCGATCTCCGATAACCAAAAGATAGGGAACCTTGAGCAAAGTATGCTCGCGGATTTTAAAGCCGATCTTTTCATTTCTCAAGTCGGACTTGGCACGAAATCCGCTTTCGTTGAGAGTTTTTTCAACTTCTGCGGCAAAATCGGCCTGTTTATCAGTGATATTCATGATCACTGCCTGGGTCGGAGCCAGCCACGCAGGGAATGCACCCTCGTAGTGCTCGATCAGGATACCGACGAACCGTTCGAACGAGCCGAGGATCGCCCGGTGCAGCATAACCGGGTGCTTACGGCTGTTATCTTCGGAGACGTATTCGGCTCCCAAACGGATCGGCAGGTTAAAATCGAGCTGCAGGGTACCACACTGCCAGACGCGACCAAGGCAATCTTTCAGCGAGAACTCGATCTTCGGACCGTAGAAGGCGCCCTCACCCGGCTGCAGATCGTACGCAAGCCCCGCACTGTCAAGCGCAGCGGCCAATGCTGATTCGGCGCGATCCCACAGCTCATCGGAACCGACGCGTTTTTCCGGACGAGTGGACAGCTTCATTTCGACTTCGGTAAAGCCGAAATCGCGATAAACGTCCATGGTCAGCTTGATGAACGCGGCGGATTCAGCCTGCATCTGCTCTTCGGTGCAGAAGATGTGGGCATCATCCTGTGTGAAGCCACGCACACGCATGATGCCGTGCAGTGCACCCGATGGTTCGTTACGGTGGCAGGCACCGAACTCGGCCAGGCGCATCGGCAACTCGCGGTAGCTCTTCAGGCCTTGGTTGAACACCTGCACGTGGCATGGGCAGTTCATCGGCTTGATGGCGTAGTCGCGGTTTTCCGACTGAGTGGTGAACATGTTGTCGGCGTAGTTGGCCCAGTGCCCGGATTTCTCCCACAGGCTGCGGTCAACAACCTGAGGCGTCTTGATCTCCAGGTAGCCGTTGTCGCGCTGAACCTTGCGCATGTACTGCTCGAGCACCTGGTACAGGGTCCAGCCGTTCGGGTGCCAGAACACCATGCCCGGCGCTTCTTCCTGGAGGTGGAACAGGTTCAGGCGCTTGCCGATCTTGCGGTGGTCGCGCTTTTCAGCTTCTTCGATGCGCTGGATGTAGGCTGCCAGCTGCTTCTTGTCAGCCCAGGCCGTGCCGTAGATCCGCTGCAATTGCTCGTTCTTCGCGTCGCCGCGCCAGTAGGCACCGGACAGCTTGGTCAGCTTGAACGACTTGAGGAAGCGCGTGTTCGGCACGTGCGGGCCACGGCACATGTCGACATATTCTTCGTGGTAATACAGGCCCATGGCCTGTTCGTCCGGCATGTCTTCCACCAGACGCAGCTTGTAGTCTTCGCCACGGGCGGTGAACACGTCGATCACTTCGGCGCGCGGCGTTACCTTCTTGATCACGTCGTAATCTTTTTCGATCAGCGCGTGCATGCGCGCTTCGATAGCAGCCAGGTCGTCCGGAGTGAAAGGACGCTCATAGGCGATATCGTAATAGAAGCCTTCGTCAATGACGGGGCCAATCACCATTTTTGCTGTTGGGTACAGCTGCTTGACCGCATGGCCAATCAGGTGGGCGCAAGAGTGGCGAATGATCTCCAGCCCCTCTTGGTCCTTGGGCGTGATGATTTGCAGGCTGGCGTCGCTGGTGATCAGGTCGCTGGCATCCACCAGCTTGCCGTCGACCTTGCCGGCCACGGTGGCCTTGGCAAGACCTGCACCAATGGATGCGGCGACCTCGGCTACGGAAACCGAATGATCGAATGAACGTTGACTGCCGTCGGGAAGAGTAATAGTTGGCATGGCGCCTCCTCTCCTAGTGGTGACCCCTACCAAAGGTCACGTGGGTTGGGATGAGCCAGTACAAGATCCAACACCAGGCCGTTCAATAATGAACGCCTGCCTTACAGCGGCAGGAGCCTTTCGGCCAACCGATAATCGAACCAGAGTGACTGGAGTGAACTCAAAGAAAACATGGCAAGGCGGCAATGGGCGCGCCTGGAAATAGCCAAGCGAGTGATGCTAGCACAGATGAACGGTCATCGCGCCTGCCCCGCTTGATGAAACATAAATTCCCGCGCTTGATGCCTGCAAAAGTGAACTTGGGCTGTACGAAAGCCCTCAAACCCGCTGAGAATCGCTGTTTGTCCACGAATCAAAGGAGCACTTCATGATGCGCTTTACCTCGACCCTCGCTCTCGCCGCTTCCCTGACCCTCCTTTCCTTTGGCGCGCAGGCTGCCGCCCCGTCGAACTGGCCAGCCGGTGCGCGCGACAGCTTTATCGCAGATTGCAGTTCATCAGCCCAGCAGAGCGTTGATGCCAAAACCGCCAAAGACCATTGCGAATGTGGCGCGGACAAGCTCAATGCCGAATTGAGCACTGCTGAAATCAAGGAACTGATGACCAACCCGAAAGCCAGCCAGGCACTGAAAACCAAAGCGGTCACCGCTATTTCGTCCTGCAAAGTCGTGAAGAAAAGGTAAGAACGACCACTGATCAGACGGCCATTTGGCTGAAAAAACAGCCTCAAAAATGCCATTTCGCACAAATTACGCAGCTTTTACGGCTTTTTTTAACAGCTGATATTTCGCAGCAAAGCCCCGTATATCGGGGCTTTCAGCCGACCAAGGCACTAAACGCAACGCTATTGATTAGCAAACAATGCCTTGGGGGGGCTTACAAGCCGAACATTTCGACTATGATACCCCGGTGTGCCCAGTTGGCCTGAGCAGCACAGCACTACTGAAAATATATGTTTCTTGGAGATACACCATGTCTAATCGCCAAACCGGCACCGTTAAATGGTTCAACGATGAAAAAGGCTTCGGCTTCATCACTCCTCAAGGTGGCGGTGACGACCTGTTCGTACACTTCAAAGCTATCGAAAGCGACGGTTTCAAAAGCCTGAAAGAAGGCCAAACCGTTTCCTTCGTGGCTGAGAAAGGCCAAAAGGGTATGCAAGCTGCACAGGTTCGCGGCGAGTAATTCTCCGCTGAGCTAAAAAAACCCCGTCCATGTGACGGGGTTTTTTATGGGCATTGCAAAAGCCGCGAGGCTGTCAGCCGCAGTTGACCCGTGTAATCACCAGGTTGTCGTCGGTGTTCAGGTTCAGGCGGTCGGAGCGGTATTCCAGGGTGATCATGTCGTTAGGCTTGAGGATGCGTGCGTTCTGCGCGCCGGCACGGGTACGCGCCTGCTCCAGCAATTGAGGCGAGGCTTTCTGACCGATGGCGAATTCGGCGGCTTTCGATTCGCAGCGAGTGTGACCTGCATCGGCAACGGCGGCATCTTTACCTGGCTCAGGGGCACCCGGGGTGCTGCAACCCGCCAACGCGAGTGCTGCCAACAAAGTACCGAATGATGCGAGCTTCCAAGGCATGAAGCCTCCTATTTAAAAAATGGACAGAGATCGTGCGACAGCGATCTGGCGGTTTGGTTTCAAGACGTAAATCGCCGAAGGGCAAGTCTGCCTGACTCACGGCGAGCATTCGCTTGATCAATCGTCACCAGATATGAACGAATTCAATACATGTCGATGTAGTCAAACGGTGGCTTTGGCCAGTTCTGCTGGAGCGCATTGAAAATCTGCGTGACCCAGACTTCATCGCTGGCCGCGACGTTACCGACATAACCCGAACCTTTGGCCCAGGTCTCTAGGCGAAACAGCAGGCCGTCGATGTCCACACCGCCCACGGACTTCCCGGAGGAAATAAACGCGATACCGCCCTTGGTCACCCGCAACTGGGTGTGCTCGTAGTCACTGGCACTCGCGAGCAATTGGCGCACGGCTCCCAGCGTGAGGTTCTCGGGGTTGCTCAAATCGATCTGCACCTGGTGTCCCCGGCAATTGAATGGGGCAACAGTGTCGCACAGCAACGGCCTCATCCCGAAACGTCTCATGCCTAAGTAGCACTGCCAAACGCCACGCAAAAATGGTTAACTGCCCCGGTTAGAACCGCGCTCCAGCGCACTGCCCAGCATTTCAGCCCCGTGAGCCCCGCCCATGAGTACCGTGACCCTCCAAGCCGACATCAAAGCCAAGTGGCCTCAAGGACAAAGCTCCTACAGCCCCGGAAGCCCGGAGGAGCTGGCCATCATCGGAATCGACCTGCTGGTCAAGGAGCTCGGCACTCAGGCCGCACAGGCCTTCATCGGCCAGGTATTCGAGAAATACCCGGCCGATCATATGGGCGCCCATAACCCCGAGCGCGAATAAGACCCGGCCGGCGAGCGCCGACCGGCAAACGCTTTACTTCAGACGTGCCAGGCGCTCGGTCAGCAGGTCGAAGAAGCCCTGGGCGTCGCCGTTCTCAACCCAGAATGCGTTCTTCGGTTGCTTGAGGCCGTCATACCAATCGACAACGGTCTGGCCGAAGGTTGGGCCTTCGCGGCTGTCGATCACCACATTGACTTCACGGCCGCTGAACAGGGACGGCTTGAGCAGGTAGGCAATCACGGTAGCGTCATGCACCGGGCCACCCGGGATGCCGTAGTGTTCCATGTCGCCCTTGACGTATTCATTGAGAATATCGCCCACCACCTTGCTCGCATTGTTCTTGATGTCGGCAATCTGTTTCAGACGCGCATCACTGGTCAGCACTTTGTGGGTCACGTCCAGCGGCAGGTAAGTCAGCTTGACGCCGCTCTTGAGCACGATTTCAGCCGCGATCGGGTCCGCGAACAGGTTGAACTCAGCCACCGGGGTGATATTGCCGCCATTAAAATGCGCCCCGCCCATCACCACCACTTCCTTGATGCCTTGGGTGATCTCCGGCGCCTGGGTCAACGCCAGTGCCAGGTTGGTCTGCGGGCCGAGCATGGCGATGGTGATGCTGTGCGGCTTGGCGGTGCTCAGGGTCTTGATCAGGTAATCGACGGCGTTGCCTTCGGCCAGGCCTTTTTTCGGTTCATGCACGGCGACACCGGAAATACCTTCCTTGCCGTGGATATTCTCCGCATAGATCGGCGTGCGCAGCATCGGCTTTGGCGCGCCGGCGTACACCGGAATGTCCTCGCGCCCTGCCCACTCACGGGCCAGGCGTGCGTTACGGGAGGTCTTGTCGAGGCGCACGTTACCGGCCACGGTGGTCAGCGCACGAATGCTCAGCTCCTGCGGAGACGCCATGGCAAACAACAACGCCACGACGTCATCGGCGCCTGGGTCGGTGTCGATGATCAGGTCGATTTTTTCCGCCGCTTGGGCGCTGGCTGCGGTGAGTGCGGACAAAAGCAGGACACTCCTAAACAGGTTTTTCAGGGTTGGGAGACCACGTTGCATGAAACACTCCTTGTCGTAGGGAAACTCTAGAAGGTGACGCCGGACACCAGCGCGATATTGCAATACGGCTGGCACTCGCCTGTGCGCACCACGGCGCGGGCCTTGCGGCTGAGCTGCTTGAACTCTTCATGGCTGACCAAACGGCGCTCGCCCAAGGCGGCCTGTTCGGTCAACACATTGAGTGGCGTCAGCGCAGCTGGCTGCTTGAGCAGGATTTCTTCGGCCAACACGTGGCTTTCTACCTGCATTTCACTGAGCACGATGCGCAGGGTGCTGATGAAATCCGGAATGCCCTGGGTTAGCGCCAGGTCGATCAACTCGACGCCTGGCGGCACTGGCAGGCCGGCGTCACCGATCACCAGGATGTCACCATGGCCGAGGGATGCGATCACGCGCGACAGCGCGATATTGAGCAATGGCGTCTTTTTCATGAGGGCATAAAACCTTGTACGTCCTGCAGCGTAGGAATAGAGGGTTGCGCACCGGCCCGCGTGACCGACAGCGCGGCAGCGACCTGGCCAAACCGGATAGCTTCGGCTTCGCTTTTGCCATTGGCCAGCGCCGCGGCAAAGCCACCGACAAAGGTGTCACCGGCAGCCGTGGTGTCCACCGCCTTGACCTTGGGCGCCTGCAAATGCTCGAAGCCTTTGCCATCGGCAAATAACGCGCCCTGGGCGCCAAGGGTGATGATGACCTTGCCGGCACCCGCCTTGAGCAGCTGCGTCGCAGCCACCTTGGCGCTGTCGAGGGAGTCGACCGTCACGCCACTCAGGGCGCTGGCTTCGCTTTCGTTGGGGATCAGGTAATCGATCGAGGTATACCACTCCTCCGGCAACGGGCCACTGGCCGGTGCCGGGTTGAGGATCACGGTCTTGCCCAAGTCACGACCGCGCTTGAGCACATGACCAACGGTGTCCATCGGCACTTCCAACTGGCAGACAATAACGTCCGCTGCCTGCACGACCGCGTCAGCGGCCTGCAACGACGCGGGCGTGAGCTCACCGTTGCTGCCGGCCACGATCACGATCGCGTTCTGGCTGCTGTCATCCACCACAATCAACGCCACGCCGCTGGAGCCATCCACCGTGCTGACGGCCTGGCAATCGATGCCCTCCACCAGCAACGCATCAAGCAATTGAGCGCCGTAGGCATCCGTGCCCACACAGCCGATCATCGCGACCTCAGCGCCAAGGCGCGCAGACGCCACCGCCTGGTTGGCGCCCTTGCCGCCCGGCACGGTGGAGAACGTCTGGCCGACCAGGGTTTCACCGGCGCGCGGCAAGCGACTGGCGCGGGTGACCAGGTCCATGTTCAAGCTGCCTATTACCACTACTTTTGCTGGCATACATCAGTACTCATCAATTCGGTTCAGCGGTATTGGGCGAACACACCGGCAAATGGCGCCGTCGACTCACGCAAAACAATGCTCGGCGTCACGATGCGCTGATCGATCGGCAATTGGGGTGTTGCAATTCGTCGCAGTAAAAGCTCGGCCGCCGTCTCGCCCAGTTGCACGATCGACTGCCCGACCGTCGTCAGCGCCGGGTACACATAACGGCCCATTTGAATATCGTCAAAACCAATCACCGACAGCTCGCCAGGCACACGGATGTTGCGTTCGGCTGCTGCACGCAACACGCCGAAACCAATCATATCGTTACTGGCGAAAATCGCGCTGGGCGGGTTTTCCGACAGCAGTTTTACCGCTGCGGCATAACCACCGGTGCTGGTGAAATCGCTTTCCTGGGTGCGATTGGCCGCCACGTCCACACCCGCTTCACGCAGCGCACGGTGATAACCGGCCAGACGCATCTGCGCCACGCGGGTATGGCTGGGGCCGCCAATGCAGGCGATGTCGCGGTGGCCAAGCTCCAGCAAATGCCGGGTCGCCAGGTAAGCGCCTTGTTCGTGGTCAATGCGCACCAGGTCGACATCAATGCCGTCCAATGCGCGGTCGACAATCACCATGGGCGTGCGCACTGCGCTCAAGCCTGCGGCAAGGCCACTGTCGTCGCCGCCCACCGAGGTTACGATCAGGCCGTCGATGCGCTTTTCCAGTAGCACACGCAGATAGCTGCGCTGCTTTTCGGCGTTATCGTCGGAGTTGCAGAGGATCACGCAATAGCCATTACGCTCGCAGTAATCCTCGATACCCCGCGCCAGCTCGGCAAAATACGGGTTAAGGCTGTTGGGCACCAGCAGGCCGATGGTCGCAGTGGTCTTGGCCTTGAGCGAGCGCGCGACGGCGCTTGGCACGTAGTCCAGCTGTTTGATCGCCGCTTCCACCTTGATGCGCACGGGCTCGCTGACCGGCCGCGTCTTGTTCACCACATGGGACACGGTGGTGTAGGAAATACCTGCAAGCGCGGCCACATCCTTGATCGTTGCCATGGTTCAGCCCCGCCGACTGGCGCGCTGGCTGCGGTAGGTGTCGAGGACCACGGCAATCACGATTACGGCGCCGGTAATGATGCGTTTGGTCGGTTCGGTCGCACCGATTTGCGCAAGGCCGGCAGCCAGTACCGAAATAATCAGCACACCGAAGAAGGTGCTGATAACCGAACCACGCCCGCCCATCAGGCTGGTGCCGCCGATCACCACAGCGGCGATCACTTGCAGCTCCAGGCCGGAGCCGGCATTCGGGTCCGCCGCTTCCAGGCGGGAAATCTGGAACAGTGCCGCCACGCCGGCCAAGAGGCCCATCAGGCTGAACACCAGGATCTTGTAGGGCTTGGGGTTGATACCAGCCAGGCGCACAGCCTCTTCGTTGGTGCCGATGCCGATCAGGTAGCGGCCGAATACAGTGCGAGTCAACACCAACTGCGCAGCGATGATTACCAACAGGGCAATGATGAACGACGGCGAAATCCCGAACGCCACCGGGTTCGACAGCCAGGCATAAGAGTCACCGATATAGGCGGTGCGCGAGCCCGTCATCTGGTAGGCCACGCCACGCGCCATTTCCAGCACGCCAAGGGACACGATAAACGACGGGATGCGCCAGGCCACCGTGATCGAACCGGTGATGGTGCCCGCCAACGCCGCGCAGCCCATGCCCAGCAACGCCGCCGGCAAGACGCTCCAGCCCCAACCCAGAATCGCCACGCTGACCGCCGAAGCGGCCAATGCCAGCACCGAGCCCACCGACAGGTCAATGCCGCCGATGATCAGGATGAACGTCATGCCCACCGCCAGCACCATCAGGTCCGGAATCTGATTGGCCAGGGTGCTGAAAGTGTCATAGGACAGGAAGTGGTCGCTGAGCACCGAGAACAGCGCAATCATCGCGAGCAAGGCGCCGGCCAGCCCCAGGTAGGTGCCCAGGCCGTAGAAGTTGCCGCCGGTTTTGCCCGGGGAAGAGGTGGTTTTCATGGGGTTTCCCTAAGCACTGCGTCATTGAGCAGCGCGTCACGTTTTTGATAGCCGGCAAAGGCGGCGGCGAGCAATTCGTCCTGGGTCCAGCTGTCGCGCTCGAAGGTCTCGATCAAGCGCCCGGCGGACAGCACACCGATGCGATCGCAGATCAGCATCAGTTCGCGCAGGTCACTCGATACCACCACCAGCGCTTTGCCCTGGCGCGTCAATTCGCCGAGCAAGGCATAAATGTCAAACTTGGCGCCGACGTCGATACCGCGAGTCGGCTCATCGAACAGCATTACCGCGCAGTCGCGCTCCAGCCAGCGGCCAATCACGACCTTCTGCTGGTTGCCGCCCGATAACTCGGATACCAACTGCGCCGGGCTGGAGCTGCGGATGCGCATGGCGTCGATCTGACGCTTGGCCAGGGCAGTTTCGTCGCGGCTGTTGACCACGCCGCCACCGGAGATTTCCGGCATGTTGCCCAAGGCAATGTTGGCGCTGATGGATTGGGTCAGCAGCAAGCCTTCGCCCTTGCGGTCTTCGGTGATCAGCGCGATGCCATGGCCGACCGCGTCCACCGGCGAGCGAATACTCACCACCTGGGCTGGAGAACCCAGGGCCACAGTGCCGCTGTCGGCCAGGTCGGCACCGAAGATAAGACGCAGCAATTCAGTGCGGCCGGCGCCGATCAAGCCGGAAATGCCATAGATCTCGCCGGCACGCACCTCAAAGGACACATCGCGAACCTTGTCCGAACGGGTCAAGCCCTTGACCGTCAGGGCCGGACCGCCGATGGTGCGCGGCCCAAGGTCGATATGCTCACCCAGCTCGCGGCCGACCATCAAGGTCACCAACTGCTCGCTGTTGTAGTTGGCCATCGGCTCGACGCAGACCAGTTTGCCGTCACGCAGCACGGCAATGCGCTGGGCTACACGGGCGAGCTCTTCAAGGCGGTGTGAAATATAAATGATCGCCACGCCCCGAGCCTGCAGACGGGTGATTTGTTCAAAGAGCATCTCGACTTCACGGGCGGTGAGCATGGCCGTGGGTTCGTCGAGGATCAGTACATGGCAGTCGCCGATCAGGTTGCGAGCGATCTCTACCATCTGTTGATGACCAATGCCCAGCGTACCAACCAATGTGTCCGGGTCGATCGCATCCAGACCCACCTGGGCCATGGCTTCGATCGCAGCTTTACGCAGTTGCTTGCGGTTGATCCAGCCGCAGTTCCTGGGCAGGTTGTCCAGGAACAGATTTTCGGCCACGGTCAGGGTCGGCAGCAGGTTGAGTTCCTGCATGACCATGCGCACGCCCAGCTCTTCAGCCTGGGTGCGACTGCCCGGACGGTAATCCTGGCCATTGAACTGCATGTGCCCGGTGGTCGGCGTGACCAGCCCGCCGATGATTTTCGACAAGGTGCTTTTACCTGCGCCGTTCTCACCGGTCAGTGCCAGCACTTCCCCGCGATTGAGCGTCAGGGTGATGTCGGACAGCACCGGCTGGGCATAGGTCTTGCCGATACCGCTGACCGAGAGGACAGCGTTCGGGGCGGAAGATGACATAGGAAAATCTCCAGGCGCCCGCTCAGGACGAGCGGGCGCTGTTGGGTGCTGCCAGGATTACTTCTTGAGGACGAGTTCGACCGGGGTTTCGATCATGCCGTCAACCGCGTCGACTTTTTCACCCTTGACCAGCTTCAGCGCATTCTGGATACCGAATACCGCTTGCTGAGCAGCAGCCTGATCGGCCGTCGCGAGTACACGGCCGTCTTGCAGCATCGGCTTGATGGCTTCGATATTGTCGTAGCCTACAACCAGTACTTTGCCGGCCTTGCCTGCGCCACGCACGGCGGAGACGGCGCCCAGTGCCATGTTGTCGTTCCCGGCCAGCAGTGCCTTGATATTCGGGTTTGCCTGGAGCATCGCCGCGGCAATCGAGTTGCCCTTGTCGATTTCCCACTCACCCGACTGGGTAGAAACGATTTTCATGCCAGCGGCATCCATCGCATCCTTGAAACCTGCGGTACGTTGCTGGGCGTTGGTGGTGGTGGATACACCTTCGATGATGGCGACTTCATCACCCTTGGTGAGGTGCTTGGCCAGTTCTTCACCGACCAGGCGCGCGCCCTTGCGGTTGTCAGGGCCAACGAACGGAATATCCAGGGATTTGCTTTTCAGCACATCGACGTCCAGGCGGTTGTCGATGTTGACGATTTTGATGCCTTTATCCGAGGCTTTTTTCAACACAGTAACCAGCGCCTTGGAATCAGCCGGAGCAATCACGATGGCGTTTACTTTGGCGAGGATCATCTGGTCGACGATATCGATCTGCGCGCTGGTATCGGTTTCGTTCTTGATCCCGTTGGTGATCATGTCGAAATCAGCGGCGTGGTCTTTTTGATACTTCTTGGCGCCGTCCTGCATGGTCACAAAGAATTCGTTGGCGAGGGACTTCATCACCAGGCCGACCTTGGGTTTGGCGGCGGCGTCATCGGCAAAAGCAGAGGAAAGGGGCAGAGCAGCGGATGCGGCAGCAAGCACAGCGACAGCAAGAAGACGTCCAGCAAATGGCAGCTTCATGGGTTCACTCCGATCTTATGATTATTGTGAGCAACGCTTGCACTATGAAACATCTCGCAAACGTTTGCGTTGATCAAACTATGAGAACCTTGTCGAGATTTGTCAACGGCTGAAAAACGTCTTTCATCAAAGCCACCTGCCCTCGCAGTGGTTAAACATCGCCCTCACCCGATCGTTCTCTAAAACGACAGACTGTGACGCTGCTGTCACACAGGTTCAGACCCATATTCCATCATGATTTTCGGACAACCGAACGCAATACTGTCCCGCTGTTCGGAAAGCCGGACGAGCGTTGCCCACTCCAACCCAAAAAACCAACGTAAGTTGTTTTAAATCAACACGTTAATTTATATCCACGCACACAATCAGCTTGGTACAAATCCTGCTCTTTCTCAGCACCTCGCGGCGTTCAGAACTGCCCGGGTGTTCTAGATGAATCTGCACCAGCACTCATCAAAAACCAGAGAGAAAAATAATGAAATCTGCACTGAAAACCTTCGTTCCTGGGGCCCTCGCCCTCCTGCTGCTGTTCCCCGTTGCCGCTCAGGCAAAGGAAGTTGAAACCAAGACCAAACTGTCCAACGTGGTGATCCTCGCCACGGGCGGCACCATTGCTGGCGCCGGCGCCAGTGCGGCCAACAGTGCCACCTACCAGGCGGCCAAAGTCGGCATCGAACAACTGATCGCCGGCGTTCCTGAGCTTAGTCAGATCGCCAACGTACGCGGCGAACAAGTAATGCAAATTGCGTCCGAAAGCATCAACAACGAAAACCTGCTGCAGCTGGGTCGCCGTGTTGCCGAGCTGGCCGACAGCAAGGATGTGGACGGCATCGTGATCACCCACGGTACCGACACCCTGGAAGAAACCGCTTACTTCCTCAACCTGGTGGAAAAAACCGACAAGCCAATCGTGGTAGTCGGCTCCATGCGCCCAGGCACCGCCATGTCGGCGGACGGCATGCTCAACCTGTACAACGCCGTGGCCGTGGCCGGCAGCAAAGACGCGCGCGGCAAGGGCGTGCTGGTGACCATGAACGACGAGATCCAATCGGGTCGCGACGTGAGCAAAATGATCAACATCAAGACCGAAGCATTCAAGAGCCCATGGGGCCCGCTGGGCATGGTGGTTGAAGGCAAATCCTACTGGTTCCGCTTGCCTGCCAAGCGTCACACCATGGATTCGGAATTCGACATCAAGACCATCAAGAGCCTGCCGGACGTTGAAATCGCCTACGGTTACGGCAACGTGAGCGACACTGCCGTCAAAGCCCTGGCCCAGGCCGGCGCCAAAGCCATCATCCATGCCGGTACCGGTAATGGTTCGGTGTCTTCCAAGGTGGTGCCTGCCCTGCAGGAACTGCGCAAGCAGGGCGTACAGATCATTCGTTCTTCCCACGTGAATGCCGGCGGCTTCGTTCTGCGCAATGCTGAACAGCCTGACGACAAGTACGACTGGGTCGCCGCACATGACTTGAACCCACAAAAAGCCCGGATTCTGGCGATGGTTGCCCTGACCAAGACCCAGGACAGCAAAGAGCTGCAACGGATGTTCTGGGAGTACTGATCCCCGGTAACACGGGTAGAGGCGGGTTAACCCGCTTCTACCTCTCCTCTTGCACCTCGATACGACTCCCCGCGCTGTATTACCTCGCTGAAAACGCTGCCAGACAAACCTCCTGAATTTTAAGCAGTTGCGAAAATCGTAACAGTTAAATACTGTATGCCCGTACAGCACACTAAGGAATACTCCGTGGCAACGTCCTCTTCCGCAGCGCCAACCCCCGACGCGTACGCACGCCTTGCCGTTCGCGTGCAAAAAATCATCAATTCGACCAATGCCCAAAAAGCCAAGGCTGCCTTGATCTTCCGCCTGCCGAATGAGCCGGAGGACGAATGGGCGCGTTTGCTGGAGGAGATTGCGGAGAACGACAACGTCACCCTCGCCTACCGGGATGACGACGGCGTGCAAATTTTCTGGGTTGTGCCGAAGGAAGATTGATTCAATGAGTTGCCGTTTTATTGCTGTTTTTTGCCTGTTTTTTGCCGTTACAGCCCACGCCCAGGCGCCTCGAACCTTCAGCGAGGCCAAGAAAGTCGCCTGGAAGCTCTACGCCCCGCAATCCACGGAGTTCTACTGTGGCTGTAAATACACCGGCAACCGCGTGGATTTGAAAGCCTGCGGTTACGTACCGCGCAAAAATGCCAACCGTGCCGCACGCATCGAATGGGAACATATCGTCCCGGCCTGGCAAATCGGGCATCAACGCCAGTGCTGGCAAACCGGCGGGCGCAAAAACTGTACGCGTCATGATGATGTGTTCAAACGCGCCGAGGCGGACCTGCACAACCTGGTGCCGAGCATCGGCGAGGTCAACGGCGACCGTAACAACTTCAGTTTTGGCTGGCTGCCGGCGCAACGTGGGCAGTACGGTTCATGCCTGACCCAGGTGGATTTCAAGGCCAAAAAAGTCATGCCGCGCCCGTCCATTCGCGGAATGATCGCTCGAACGTATTTTTACATGAGTAAACAATACGGCTTGCGCCTGTCTAAACAGGACCGACAGTTGTATGAAGCCTGGAACAAGACCTACCCGGTGCAACCCTGGGAACGCCAGCGCAACCAGACCGTGGCGTGTGTGATGGGGCGTGGTAACGAGTTCGTCGGCCCGGTAAACCTTAAGACCTGCGGTTGAGCGTGGGCGGGTTTGCCGCCCACGCTGCGGGTTATTGCGCAGACTTGTGCTCGACAACCTCTGATTCGGTATCGTTTTTCTTGGCACGTGCGAGCTTTTCGGTCAGCAGTGCCTGCTTGGCTTCAGCCTCGGCCTTGCTCGCGAACGGGCCGAGATACACCTCGTCCTTGCCGTCTGTCTTGACGATATAAAAGTTGAATCCATGTTCGAGCAACCAGGCCGTCAGGTCGGTGATTGCTTGCAGCTTATGGCCCGGCGGGCCTACCCACACGTCCCATTCCTGAGCGGCAATCGCCCCGGTTTGTGGCTGGCTCTCGGTCACGGCAGGCTTGGCCTTGGGGGCGTCGACCGGTTTACCTTCACCGCAACCGGCCAACGCCAACACCGCAATTGCCATCGCTACTTTACGCACTGCCCTGCTCCTTTAAGGATAAAGAGGCAACTTTATCATTCACTGTCTATTCTGGCCGTCATAAACGTTGGCTTAAACAATGCGAATGATGTATCGCAGACCTGTATGATGCCGCCATGGGAATTAATGTCGCCTCTATGCGTCCTAAAAGAGGCAGTCACAGGGAAGCGCTTAGCAGTAAGCTACACACATCCGACACCTGCCCTGTCTGAAACATGTGTCCTTAAAAGTAATCAAGGAGAAGTCCATGCTGATACTCACCCGCAAAGTTGGTGAAAGCATAAACATCGGTGATGACATTACGATCACCATCCTGGGCGTCAGCGGCCAGCAAGTACGAATCGGCATCAACGCACCCAAGGACGTTGCCGTGCATCGCGAGGAGATCTACCAGCGCATTCAGGCTGGCCTGACAGCTCCGGACAAAAACCAGACTCCTTGACGTTTCACTCAGTAGCCAGCCTTTTCGTTCACTGTGATGGCTGGCGAAAACCCTTCCGCCCGCTCGCGCTTCCCGCATGACCGGCTTGCTTTATGCTTTCAGCTACGCTGCAAGATGAAACTGTCTTGACGTCTGGAACTTGTTGCGTAATTTGCGGCCGAATCTCCTGACTATAACCCTACCATCAGTGTGCGTTCAGGAGCACGTCGATGAGGCCGATTGCAAAACAGCCGCTTGTCTCCAAGTCCTGGGGGATCGCCCTGCTCATAGGGCTGGCCTTCGTGGTGCTGGGATATGGCGTGAGGTTTGAGATTGAAACAGTCAGTGACCCCGTTAAACGCTCGTCGCTGGACCTGACACTCTTCCTGTGCGGCTATCTGTTCGTGTTCTGTCTGCAGCCTATCCAGAAAGCCATTCTGCGCAAATTATGCCAGCGTGCCGAGCAACGCGAGCACCCGAAGACTGCACGATGATGGCCGCTAATCTGCTATCAGATCGCCGGTATTTACAGGCCTGCGGCAGGATCTATGCTTGGGCTTGCACGGTCAGTCAAAGGCATTAAGGCAGATGGACACCCTCAGTAAATCCCAAATCGAAGCTGCTTTGGCGGCACGCTTACCCAGCTATGAAATTACCTGTACGTTGCACGCTGACGGCACGCTTTCCGCCATCCTCAGCGGCCCGGAAACCGACCATTTCGCGATTACCGGCATCGTGCGCGCGCACTACCGGGGTGCAGAGGCAATTGCCCGGCTTGCCAATGAGATTCTCAAAGAAATGGTGCTATCGCGCCGAGGCATCAAGAGCGGCCGACCACAGGCACCGCCCCCCGCCCCTTCCTGCGCACAAAGCCGAGACCGGTAACGGGCTCGGCTTTTTCGTTTCAGTCCTCCACACGCTGCAAGCGCAACTTGCCTTCTGCGTCGCGCATAACCTGCAGCCGCTTATAGTCATTAATGCTGGCATGCGCCGTGACGATGGGCGTCAGGTGAGTTGCGGTGACGACCAGCACATCCGCGCCGGCCGCCTCCCCGGCGCGAATCCCCACCGCAGCGTCTTCGAACACCAGGCACTCTTGCACCGGCACCCCCAGACGCTGGGCGCCCAGCACGTAGCAGGCAGGATCCGGCTTGCCGCTGGCAACATCCTCGGCGGTCACCAGCACGGCTGGGGGTGCAATGCCTGCCGCAGCCAGGCGCCGTAACGCCAGTTCCCTGGGTGCAGATGTGACCAGTGCCCACTGATCGCCAGGCAGGCCACTCAAAAACTCGACGGCACCGGCAATCGCCACCACGCCCTCGACATCGTTGATTTCCGCCTCGGTTATCCACTGCGCTTCAGCTTCGGGATCCACACCTGGCAGCGCCTGACGGGTAATGGTGTCAATGGCCCGTGCGCCATGAATGGTGGCGAGGAACGCCGCCACCTCCAGACCGTGGCGTTCAGCCCAGATGCTCCATACACGCTCGGCGGCGGCGATGGAGTTGAGCAGGGTGCCGTCCATATCGAACAGGAAGGCGCGGTAACGTTGGGTAAATACGGCTGGACCTCGGATGGACACTGCGTGGCTTCCTCATCGGCGGTAACAAATAATCGGCCCGATGCAATCTACGGGTCACCTTCTCGCTTGTAAACGCCAGCAGCAGCTGGCGGACCTGGCGCTTGGATTACAGGTTTGTAATGAACCTGTAAGTCTTGTCAGCACCCTCGCTTCATACAGTGGCGTCGTCAGTCACCCACACCGGGTGGCACAACTTCCCACTGATGATGAAGGCCCGCACGATGAAACCTGCCAGCAAACTCTGCCTGATCGCCGCCAGCCTGTTGATGCTGGGTACCGGCACCGCCATGGCCGGCACTGTCGCGCCGGTCAAAGCCAACAACGTGGTGCTGGTGCACGGTTCCTGGGCTGACGGCTCGAGCTGGTCCGAGGTGATCACGCGCCTGCAGGCCGCCGGGCTGCATGTGACCGCCGTACAGAACCCACTGACTTCGGTGGCCGATGACGTCGCCGCCACCAACCGCGTGCTGGATCAACAGGACGGCCCTACCGTGCTGGTCGGCCACTCCTACGCCGGCACCGTGGTCAGCGACGCCGGGGCGAACCCCAAGGTCAGCTCGCTGGTGTATGTGGCCGCCCGCGCACCGGACGCCAATGAAGACTTCGTCGCCCTGTCTGCCAAGTACCCCAGCACGCCGGTGCGCGCCGGAGTCGTCGAACACGACGGTTACCTGACGCTGAACCAGGACGCCTTCCTCAAGTACTTCGCCGCCGACGTACCGCGCGCCAAAGCCCTGGAGCTGTTCGCGGTGCAACAGCCGATCGCCAAGACCCTGTTCAGCGGCCGCACGGTGAATGCCGCCTGGCACACCAAGCCGTCCTGGTACGCAGTGTCGAGCAATGACCAGACCATCAATCCGGACCTGGAGCGGTTTCTGGCCAAGCGCATGAACGCCACCACCATTGAACTGCCTTCGAGCCATTTGTCGCTGGTGTCCCACGCCAAGGAAATCACCGACCTGATCCTTGAAGCGTCCGGCCGCCAGCCGTAAGCCACGCATTACAAACTTGTCATCATCCTGTTGGTTGGCTGTTTGGGGTGCCTGGTTACTGTGAACTCACTGCCAACCCCGGCAGCCAACCCTTAAAGAGAGTTAGTGCCATGAAACTGTTTATCTTGGGCTTTGCCGCTTTGCTTGCCACCGGTTCTGCGTTCGCTGCCGACACCGCCCCGGACGCTAACGTGATCCACGACAAAACCGGCTTCTTCGTGCACCTGGACGTGGCCAAAGTGCTGTCGAGCACCGACACCTACGGCCAATGCGGGATCGTTCCGGCGCAACTCAAATACCTCGACTCCCAGGACCGCGAACATGTGCTGGACTACCAGGTGCAAGGCATTGGTTGCGCCAGTGACAATTGATCCGGCTACACTGGCGCAACGCAACGAACCAGGGCATTTCCCATGAACATCCTCGTAGTCGAAGACGAACCCAAGGCCGGCAATTACCTGCTCAATGGCCTGCAGGAGCTGGGTTATTCGGTGAGCCTCGCCCGCGATGGCGTAGACGGCTTGCACCAGGCGCTGGAAACGCCGTTCGACGTGGTCGTGCTGGATGTGATGATGCCGAAAATGGACGGCTGGGAAGTGCTGCGCCGCCTGCGCAAAGAGGCTGACACGCCGGTGCTGTTCCTCACCGCCCGCGATGACATTGCCGACCGCATCAAGGGCCTGGAACTGGGCGCCGACGATTACCTGATCAAGCCGTTCTCCTTCGCCGAGCTGGTCGCACGCTTGCGCACCCTGACGCGTCGCGGCCCGAGTCGCGAAGAGGAGCAACTGCAAATTGCCGACCTGCAGATCGACGTGCTCAAACGCCGCGTCACCCGCGCAGGCACGCGCATTACCTTGACCAACAAGGAGTTCGCCCTGCTGCACCTGTTCGCCACGCACCAGGACCAAGTGTTATCACGTTCGATGATTGCCTCGCGGGTCTGGGACATGAACTTTGACAGCGACACCAATGTGGTCGACGTCGCCGTGCGGCGCCTGCGCCTGAAAATCGACGACCCGTTCCAGCTCAAGTTGATCCACAGCGTGCGGGGCATCGGCTACCGCTTCGACACCCAGCCATGAACCCTCGCCGCCATTATTCGCTGACTCTGCGCCTGGCGTTGATCTTCGCCCTGCTCGCCTTTGCCCTGCTCGCCACCCTGGGCGTTGCGTTGTACCGCGAGCTGGAGCGTGAACTGATCAAGCGTGACGACGCCGCACTGATCTATCGCGCCGACCAGCTGCGCAACCTGCTCAACGACAGCAACACCCTGGACCTGATCAAGACCAAGCCGGAGCTGTTCCAGAACATGCTGGGCAACAGCGAGTCGGTGCTGAGCATCGCGGCGCCGGGGCAAACGCCGTTGCTGCTGGTAAACCCGGGCAACATTGCTATGCCGAATGTGCCGCCCGTGCCCACCAACCGTGAGCTGGGGTTTGCCGATGTGCACCATCTACCCGGCGTCAATGGCGTGCCCTTCGCCACCGTAGCGGCGTCCATCGACTCGGGCGACCTGGGCAGCCTGCAAGTCACCACCGGGCGCTTGATGACCGAACGCACGGCGATGCTCGCCAGCTATCGCTTGAGCGTGTTTATCCTCGCCAGTATCGCTGCGGTTATTCTCGCCATCGTCAGCTACCTGCTGGTACACCGTGGGCTGGTGCCGCTGCGACGCCTGGCGGTGCATACCCAAGGTATCGGCGTGGGCAACCTGGCTGAACGCCTCGACAGCCACGGCGCGCCCAAAGAGCTGTTGCCGATGATCGACGCCTTCAACACCATGCTTGAGCGGCTGGCCAAAGGCTTTGTACAACTGGGCCAGGTATCCACCGACATGGCCCACGAACTGCGCACGCCGATCAACAACTTGCTGGGAGAAACCCAGGTCGCCCTGCAACAGAGCCGTAATGTGGAGAGCTACCAGCAACTGCTGGCGTCCAATGTCGAAGAGCTCGAACGCCTGGCGCGAATGCTCGACAACATGCTGTTCCTCGCCCGTACCGACCCGGCCAGCGCATTGCGCCAACGCCAGGAACTGAATGCGGCGGATGAAGTGGAGCGTATAGCGGACTACTTCGAAGGGTTGGCGAGCGATGTGGATATTCACATTCTGGCCGAGGGCGAAGGCCTGATCTGGGCCGAACCGATGCTGTTGCGCCGCGCCTTGGCAAATTTATGTGCAAACGCCATCAAGTACGGCGCACCGAGCTCGCAGTTGCTGATTCAAGCCATTCCAGAGGCCGAGGGTATCAACCTGCGCGTCAGTAACCACGGGCAGACCATCCCCGCCGAGCATTTGCCGCGCCTGTTCGAACGGTTTTACCGGGTGGATGAATCGCGGGAACGCTCGGCCCAATCCAATGGGTTGGGGCTGTCGATCGTGGCGACCATCATGCAGCTGCACAACGGTCGCTACAGTGTCAGCAGTGAGGCCGAAGTGACCTGTTTTGAGTTGTTCTTTCCCAGCCGCGAAGCCTGAACACCACGAGCCGGGTCAACTGACCTGGCCATCGGCCTGTACCACATCCACCTGGGTGTTCCATGCCACCTGCACCGCCAGGCGCAAGCCTTCAACGGTTGTCACCAATGGCATCGATGCCAACCCAGTCCCCACCACCTGCTCCGGCAGGTTCGGTACATGGATGAACCCACTGCGAACGTCCGTACCGGCCAGCGCGTGCTGTAACAGGTAAAACACCTGATTACACACAAAGGTGCCCGCCGTCTGCGAAACCGCCGCAGGCACCCCGGCCTCGCGCAGCGCCTTGACCATGGCCTTGATCGGCAATGTGCTGAAGTACGCCACCGGCCCGTCGACCACAACGGGCGTGTCGATAGGTTGCTCACCCAGGTTGTCGGGGATGCGCGCGTCGTTAACGTTGATCGCCACCCGCTCCATGGAAATGCTGCTACGCCCAGGCCCAAGCCCCGTAGCGATGACCATCGCCGGGCGCAATTGCGTGATCCACTCAGCCAGGCGCTCCCCCACCAAGGCAAATGCACAGGGCAGTCGGCGCGCAACAATCTGCACATCCTCACCCAGTCGCACCCCATCCAACTGGCGCACAGCTTCCCAGGACGGGTTGACCGGGTCTTGATCAAAGGGCTCGAAGCCCATCAACAATAACGTTTGCATCCTCGCCTCACATCAACAGATAAAGCAGCACAATATTGACCACCAGCATCATCAGAGCCGTGGGCAGTTGCGCCTTGATAACCGCGTTCTTGTCCGGCAACTCCAGCAAGGCCGCCGGGACAATATTGAAGTTGGCCGCCATCGGCGTCATCAACGTGCCGCAATAGCCGGAGAACATGCCAATCGCCGCCATCACCGCCGGGTTGCCGCCGTAGATGCCCACCAGCACCGGCACGCCGACACCACCGGTCATCACCGGGAACGCCGCAAAGCCATTGCCCATGATCACGGTAAACAGCGCCATGCCCAATACATACACCATCACCGCGACCAGCTTGTAGTCCAGATTGATGTAGGTAGTGGTGACATGGGCAACCGCAGTCCCGACCCCGGCTTCATTGAACAGCAAGCCGAGCATGGCGAGCATCTGCGGGAGCACCATGGCCCAGCCCAGGGCTTCGGTCAGGCGCCGGGACTCGCGCAAGGCTTGCACCGGTGTGTCGCGGGTCAACCAGCAGGCCAGGCCTAGGGCGATCAGGCAGCCGATGCCCAGGGAGACGAAGGTGGTGTTTTTCGGGTCCAGCAGCGGCACGCCAGCGATTTCGGTGTGCTTGAGCAATACCGAGCCAATCACGGTGGTCAGCGGAATGGCCAACGCCGGGATAAACAGCTTGTGGCCAAGCCGACCTGCACTTGCGCGGGCAGACTTGTCATGCAACTGGGCATGCACGCCTCGCCCCACGCCGCCCAACCCTGCGATCAACGCCATGATCACCACGCCGACGCCGATGACCACCGGGGGCAAACGCTCCCCGACCAGGAACGGAATGGCAAACAACAACCAGAATACGGCGCTGGACCAGCGCTTGGGATGGCTACGATCCAGCAGGATCATGCCCGCGGTAATCAACAGCAGGATGCCGGCCAGCCAGTACAGGTACTCAATCGAGATAATCATTGCGCAGACTCCACCGGCGTGGCGACGGGCGTCATCTCGCGGGTAAGCTTTCGGTCGAACCGGTGCAGGCGAATCGCGTGGATGATAAACGCACAGATCGCCGTCGGGATGCCCCACACCGCAATGTGCAACGGCTCCACATCAATCCCGGAGCCGAGCAGGAAAGTGTGCATCAGCGCAATCGCACCAAAGGCGACAAAAATATCTTCGCCGAAAAACAGCCCGACGTTATCGGTCGCCGCACACATGGCCAGCACCTTGTGGCGCAGTTTGTCCGGCAGCTTGCCGTAGCGTTTTTCCGCTGCACCTTCGGCCATCGGCGCCAACAACGGGCGCACCATCTGCGGATGCCCGCCCAGGCTGGTGAGGCCCATGGCTGCGGTGGACTCGCGCACAAACAGGTAGATGATCAACAAGCGCCCGACGGTGGCGCGCTCAAAACGGGCGATCCAGTTCTGTGCATGCAGGCGCAGGCCGTGACGCTCCAGCAGGCCGATGACGGCCAGGGGCAGCAACAGGATCAATTGCAGGGCGCGGGTCTGAAGGAAACCTTCGCCCATGCTGGCGAGGATTTTTTCCAACGGGAAGTGGGCGGCGAGCCCGGTGGCGATAGCGGCGGCGGTCACCACCAGCAACGGATTAAAGCGCAAGACAAAGCCAACCACGATGACAAGTACGCCGATCAACGGCCATAGGTTCACAACAGTTTGCATGACGATGAAGTCCTGGAATGCGCGCTGCGGCGCCATGACGGCAGGATGTGAACAAAGGGTTCACAGCATGAAAGTGGCGTGCAGCCCGACGTGGTTTTTATTGTTGACCTGGAAGGTCGAGCGTCAGTGGCGGCAACTGTGCTGCTTGGGGGCGGGAGGTGTCCAACAAGAAAAATTGTTGCTGCAAACCAATAAATTTTGTCGGTGATGGGCGCCGGATGAGCCGGCGCCCTGCGAGGGTTTAGCTCAAGCGTTTGTGGAAAAAATGCCGCCGATGGCCCGGCGGGAAATTGGCAATGTGGCCAAACTCAGTGAAGCCCTGCTTGCGATAAAACCCGGGCGCCTGGAAGCTGAAAGTGTCCAGCCAGATGCCCTCGCATCCGCGTTCACGGGCCAAGTCTTCAGCCGCGCGCATCAATCGCGTGCCCGTGCCTTGGGTGCGCATCTGCTCGGGAATGCTCAACAGCTCGATGAACAACCATCCATAGGAAATCTCCCCGTAAAGACCACCCACGACCTCTTGGGAGGTAGGATCACGCAGCAAAATGCCGACTGTTTCAAACGCCATTTTGCCGGTGTGGCTGCGGTTGTAGGCCCTCAGCGGTTTGAGAATGGCTTCACGCTCCTGCGCCGTCACGTCGTACGATACTTCCATTGTCACTTCCATCACAGACTCCCTGGGTTGAATTCAATCGCCGCTCAGTATGCCTCCGGCGCGGCAAACCTGGGTGCACCTGCACCAGGCTCATTAACCTTAAGTCGGCTCGACAGCATGGATCTCGTTCCAAACCTATACTCAATTCAGTGCTGCGCGGAACTGCGCAGCACTCAGCGCAGTATTGCCGATGGAGGCAGCCGCTATGTACGCCGGACAAACGAGTATGGCGACAACAAATGGTGAGATACGGTGCCAGATGTTTGCACAGATTATCTGCCTGTTATCGGTGGCTACGCTTTTCTGCTAAACCACTTCTGAGCGCAGTCACCCGCAAAGCGGTAGGGGCAGGTATTGCCAAAATTCCAGCCGAAAAAAAAGAACCCACCTTTCGGTGAGCCCTTCAACACTCGAAGTTCAGGCCAGCTCGGCCAAGTCTTTTACGTCAAAAGGCTTCAAGTCGGCCGAGTTGCCCGATCGAATTTTCCTCACCCACTGCGCGTCACTCAGCAGAGCCCGCCCAACAGCGATCAAGTCGAACTCCTCTTTCTCCAATCGCTGCACCAAATTGTCGATCGTTGCCGGTTGGGAGCTTTCGCCGCTGAAGGCGCCGAGGAAGTCGCCGGACAACCCCACAGAGCCGACACTGATCGTCGCAGCGCCCGTCAGCTTTTTGGCCCAGCCGGCAAAATTCAGCCCCTGCTCGCCGTCCAGTTCCGGGAATTCGGCCTCCCAGAAGCGCCGTTGAGAGCAATGCAAAACATCCACGCCGGCCTCCACCAATGGCACCAGCCAATCGGACATGCTTTCAGGCGTTGTCGCCAAACGGGCGCTGTAATCCTGTTGCTTCCACTGACTCAGGCGCAGAATCACCGGGAAATCCGGGCCTACGGCCAGGCGTATGGCCTTGACCACTTCCGCTGCGAACCGTGAGCGCTCCTTGATCGTTGCGCCATTAAAACGGTCGGCGCGTTCATTGGTACCCGGCCAGAAAAACTGGTCCAGCAGGTAACCGTGGGCACCGTGTATTTCCACCGTATCGAACCCCAGTCGTTTGGAATCAGCGGCAGCCTTGGCGAATGCCGCGATGGTGTCGGCAATTGCCTCATCCGTCATGGCCTGCCCCAAGGGGTTCTGCGGGCCGGCAAGCCCGGACGGGCTTTCAAACCCACCGGCAGGTGCCCAGTCTTCCTGGAAACTCGGCGCAGCCCCTACGTGCCAAATCTGCGGTCCCATTTTGCCACCAGCACTGTGTACACCGTCGATGACTGCCTTCCAGCCTGCGAGCGATGCATCGCCATGGAAAAACGGGATCCCAGACATATTGCGCGCGCCAGGACGATCCACCACAGTGCCCTCAGACAGAATCAAACCGACCTGGTTTTCTGCACGCTTGCGGTAATAGGCGGCGATTTGTTCGTCAGGCACACCGCCCTTGGCGAAAGCGCGCGTCATAGGGGCCATTACAATTCGATTCTTCAGGGTCAAAGACTTGATCGTGAACGGCTGAAACAGCGAGTCGAGATTCGTAGAACTCATGAAAAGATGCTCCGAGCGAAAGGAGATCACATGGTATAAGTTGTATACCTAATATCAATAAGGCACTTAAAAGTGCTCAGGTATAGCCGAGGAAACTGCATGCTGGAACAAAGTCTTCAGGGGTTGGAGCAAAACGAAAGCCCTACCGACGTCTACGCCGCTGATTGCACAAGCCGGATATTGCTCGACCAGATTGCGGACAAGTGGTCGGTATTGATACTGGCAACGCTGTGTAAAAGCCCGCTGCGGTTCAATGAAATCAGGCGTCGACTCGATGGCATTACGCAAAAAGCGCTTACGCAAAGCCTGCGTCGCCTGGAGCGCAATGGCATATTGTCGCGCCGCGTCATCCCCTCTTCTCAAGTCGCCGTCGAGTACAGCGTTACCGACCTGGGGCATACGCTGGAAGAGCCATTTCGCGCGTTGTATAGGTGGACAGTCCAACATTCTGACGCTGTCATAAACGCCCAAGCGGCATTCGATAAGCTTGCACAAGAGCAGCAGCAGGAGGGGTAAAAGCACAACGGCGGCGGCGGGAGTGTAGGAAAGGGCGTTTTACAAATCGCAGACAACAGAAAAGGGCCCACCTTTCGGTGAGCCCTTCCAGACCGCCCAGCAGAGCGGATTTTGTTTGGTAGGCGCGATTGGACTCGAACCAACGACCCCCACCATGTCAAGGTGGTGCTCTAACCAACTGAGCTACGTGCCTGCTGTGAGGCGGCATTCTACGGAATTCCGAAGGGGTGTCAACATCTTTTTTGCAGCTAACCCTATGAATATGCGAATTTTTTATTTGTGAAAGGCATGCCCGGGGTTTTCGGGTGGCTGGCAGGCAATTTTCAACTCAGGTAGGATCGGCGCACTCGTAAAAAATATAAAACAGAGGTTCCAGGATGGCGAACACCCCCTACCCCCAGTCGTACTACGCCGCGTCCGCGAATGCGGTTCCGCCACGCCCGGTGCTGCAAGGTGAAGTCGAAACCGATGTGTGCGTGATTGGCGCCGGCTACACAGGTCTGTCCAGCGCGCTGTTTCTGCTGGAGAATGGTTTTCGTGTGACGGTACTGGAAGCCGCCAAGGTCGGCTTTGGCGCCTCGGGCCGTAATGGCGGGCAGATCGTCAACAGCTATAGCCGCGACATCGACGTGATCGAGCGCAGCGTCGGCCCCAAGCAGGCGCAACTGCTGGGGCAGATGGCGTTTGAGGGCGGCAGGATCATTCGTGAACGCGTGGCCAAGTACCAGATCCAGTGCGATTTGAAAGACGGCGGCGTGTTCGCTGCACTCAACAGTAAGCACATGGGCCACCTGGAGTCGCAGCAGCGTCTGTGGGAGCGTTACGGCCATACGCAGCTTGAGTTGCTGGATGAGCGCCGTATTCGCGAAGTGGTGGCCTGTGACAACTATGTCGGCGGCCTGCTGGACATGAGCGGCGGCCACATTCATCCGCTCAACCTGGCACTGGGTGAGGCGGCTGCCGTCGAATCCCTGGGCGGCACGATCTACGAGCAGTCGGCGGCAGTGCGCATCGAGCGTGGCGCCAACCCGGTGGTACACACCGCTGAGGGCAAGGTCAGGGCCAAGTTCATCATCGTGGCGGGCAATGCCTACCTGGGCAACCTGGTGCCGGAGCTGGCGGCCAAGTCGATGCCGTGCGGCACCCAGGTCATCACCACCGCACCGCTGGGCGATGAACTGGCCAAGACCTTGCTGCCGCAGGATTACTGCGTCGAGGACTGTAATTACTTGCTCGACTACTACCGCCTTACCAGCGACAAACGCCTGATTTTCGGCGGCGGCGTGGTGTATGGCGCGCGCGACCCGGCCAACATCGAAGCGATCATTCGCCCGAAGATGCTCAAGGCCTTCCCGCAGCTCAAGGATGTGAAAATCGACTACGCCTGGACCGGCAATTTCCTGCTGACCCTGTCGCGATTGCCACAGGTGGGTCGCCTGGGCGACAACATCTATTACTCCCAGGGCTGCAGTGGCCACGGCGTGACGTACACGCACCTGGCGGGCAAGGTGCTGGCAGAAGCGTTGAGAGGCCAGGCAGAGCGTTTTGACGCGTTTGCCGACCTGCCGCACTACCCCTTCCCGGGTGGGCAGCTGTTGCGCACACCGTTTGCGGCGCTGGGCGCGTGGTATTACGGGCTGCGGGATAAGCTGGGGTTCTGAGGCAATCCAACTGTGGGAGCGGCGGTGCGACGATTCGACTTGCTCGCGAAAGCGGTGGTTCAGTGAAAAGTGCTCTCGCTGATACACCGCTTTCGCGAGCAAGCCCGCTCCCACATAAAGCCAAATCGCAGACACAAAAAACCCCGGCCTTTCGACCAGGGTCTTTGCTATCGGATCAAAGCAGCTTAACGCTTGCTTTGCGCCCCAAGGCGTTCAGTGGGCCTTGAAGCAGATATGGCGCAGCGGACGGGACTCGAACCCGCGACCCCCGGCGTGACAGGCCGGTATTCTAACCGACTGAACTACCGCTGCGTATCGCTTGACCAGTTGAGCCTAAACCCTCAACAGTCTTTAAACATCTGACTGATCAGCCTAAGCGTTTCAATCTCAAACCCGACAAGTCGGACCTGGAAAATATGGCGCAGCGGACGGGACTCGAACCCGCGACCCCCGGCGTGACAGGCCGGTATTCTAACCGACTGAACTACCGCTGCGCGTCGGTGCAACCTTTAACGTTGCGTCTTGCCCTAAGGCAAAACTCTCAAGAAGTGGTGGGTGATGACGGGATCGAACCGCCGACCCTCTGCTTGTAAGGCAGATGCTCTCCCAGCTGAGCTAATCACCCTTTGCTTCGTTGAGGCCGCGAAATTTACGCAGGTAGCGGACCTAAGTCAATAGCCTGCTTGAAGTTTTTCTGAAAAAGACAAAATTGCTTCAAGACGGCTACCCGCCCTACTCGCTGTAAATCATCTTCTTGCTCATGCCGCCGTCGACCACGAACTCTTGCCCGGTGACAAACCCGGCCTGACGCGACAGCAGCCACGCCACCATCGCCGCCACGTCTTCAACCGTGCCCACCCTGCCCGCCGGATGCTGGGCATGATCGGCATCGGTCAAGGGCTCGGCACGCCGCGCCGCAGGATCACGCGCATCGATCCAGCCAGGGCTGACGGCATTGACCCGCACCTCCGGCCCAAGACTCATGGCCAGGGCGTGAGTCAGGGCCAGCAGCCCGCCCTTGCTCGCCGCATAAGCCTCGGTGTCGGGCTCTGATTGACGCGCGCGGGTCGAGGCCAGGTTGACGATCGCACCGCCATGAGCGCGCAGGTACGGTGCGCAGTGTTTGGCCAGCAACATCGGCCCGCTGAGGTTCACCGCCAGCACGCGGTTCCAGTACGCCAGGTCGAGGCTTTCGAGCGTGATATTGCGCGGGTCGGCCACCGCTGCGTTGCACACCAACGCGTCCAGGCGACCAAACTGGCCGAGCACTTCGGCAACGCCCTGGGCGACCTGCTTCTCGTCTGCCACGTCCATCGTGATAAACCAGGCGTTGTCACCCAGCACCTTGGACACCTTGGAGCCGCGCTCGCGGTCCAGGTCGGTCAACACCACCTGCCAGCCTTCGCTGATCAGCCACGCCGCGATTCCGAGGCCAATGCCCCGGGCGGCGCCCGTCACCAGCGCAACACGGCCGTTACCGGCCGTTGCTGTTTCCATGGACCACTCGATCACAAGGCAGCCAGCCCGCGAGCCAGGTCAGCTTGCAGGTCAGCGACGTCTTCCAGGCCCACCGCAATGCGGATCAGGCTGTCACGGATGCCGGCTGCTTCACGCTCCTGTGGCGCCAGGCGCCCGTGGGAGGTGGTACTCGGGTGGGTGATGGTGGTTTTGCTGTCACCCAGGTTGGCGGTGATGGAGATCAGACGCGTTGCATCGATAAAGCGCCAGGCGCCGTCTTTGCCGCCTCTTACCTCAAAGCTCACCACCGCGCCGAAACCACGCTGCTGGCGCTGGGCCAACGCGTGTTGCGGGTGGCTCTTGAGACCGGCGTAGTGCACCTTCTCGATACCGTCCTGTTGCTCCAACCATTCGGCCAAGGCCTGGGCATTGGCGCAATGGGCCTTCATCCGCAGGCTGAGGGTCTCCAGGCCTTTGAGGAAGATCCACGCGTTGAACGGGCTCAGGGTTGGGCCGGCGGTGCGCAAGAAGCCCACCACTTCCTTCATCTGCTCACTGCGGCCGGCGACTACACCGCCCATGCAACGGCCCTGGCCGTCGATGAACTTGGTGGCCGAGTGCACAACAATGTCCGCGCCCAGCTTCAGCGGCTGTTGCAGCGCCGGGGTGCAGAAGCAGTTGTCGACCACCAGCATCGCGCCCTTGGCGTGGGCCACCTCGGACAATGCAGCGATGTCCACCAGTTCGGCCAGCGGGTTGGATGGCGACTCGACGAACAGCAACTTGGTGTTGGCCTTGATCGCCGCATCCCAGCCGGACAGATCCGCCAGGGGCACATAGTCCACTTCGATGCCGAAGCGCTTGAAGTACTTCTCGAACAGGCTGATGGTAGAGCCGAACACACTGCGCGACACCAGCACATGGTCGCCAGCGCTGCACAGGCTCATCACCACCGCCAGGATCGCGGCCATGCCGGTCGCCGTGGCCACCGCCTGCTCAGCGCCTTCCAGGGCCGCGATACGTTCTTCGAACGCACGCACGGTCGGGTTGGTGTAACGCGAATAGACGTTGCCCGGCACTTCGCCGGCAAAGCGCGCTGCCGCGTCGGCAGCGGTGCGGAACACATAGCTGGAGGTGAAGAACATCGGGTCACCGTGCTCACCTTCCGGGGTGCGGTGCTGACCGGCGCGCACAGCCAGGGTATCGAAAGCTACGCCATCGAGGTCGCTGTCCAACCGACCGGCATCCCATTCCTGACTCATGCTGCGACTCCTTACTCAATACTCTATTTAAGATACAAAACCGGCCCCTCAGGGCCGGTGTCTACTCAGTTGTTGTACAGATCGATGATCGCGCTGACCGCCTGGGTCTTGATCTTCGATGAATCGTTACGCGCCTGCTCGATCTTGTTCAAGTAGGCCTCGTCGACATCGCCCGTCACGTACTTGCCGTCGAACACGGCGCAGTCGAACTCGGCGATCTTGATCTTGCCGCCACCGACCGCCTCGATCAGGTCCGGCAGGTCCTGATAGATCAACCAGTCGGCACCGATCAGGTCGGCCACGTCCTGGGTCGAACGGTTGTGGGCGATCAGTTCGTGGGCGCTCGGCATGTCGATACCGTACACGTTCGGGTAACGCACGGCAGGTGCGGCGGAACAGAAGTACACGTTCTTCGCACCGGCTTCGCGGGCCATCTGGATGATCTGCTTGCAGGTGGTGCCGCGCACGATGGAATCGTCGACCAGCATCACGTTCTTGCCGCGGAACTCCAGCTCGATCGCGTTGAGCTTCTGGCGTACCGACTTCTTGCGCGCCGCCTGGCCAGGCATGATGAAGGTACGGCCGATGTAACGGTTCTTGACGAAGCCTTCGCGGAACTTGACGCCCAAGTGGTTGGCCAGCTCCAGCGCAGCGGTACGGCTGGTGTCCGGAATCGGGATAACCACGTCGATATCGTGCTCAGGGCGCTCGCGCAGGATCTTCTCGGCCAGCTTCTCTCCCATGCGCAGGCGTGCCTTGTACACCGAGACACCGTCGATGATCGAGTCCGGACGCGCCAGGTAGACGTGTTCGAAGATGCACGGCGTGAGTTTCGGCGCAATCGCGCACTGACGGGTGTGCAGCTTGCCGTCCTCGGTGATGTACACCGCTTCGCCCGGCGCGAGGTCGCGGATCAAGGTGAAGCCCAGCACGTCCAGGGACACGCTTTCGGAGGCGATCATGTACTCGACGCCTTCGTCGGTGTGACGCTGGCCGAACACGATTGGGCGAATGCCATGCGGGTCACGGAAACCGACGATGCCATAACCAGTGATCATTGCGACGACGGCATAACCACCGACACAACGGTTGTGCACGTCGGTCACGGCAGCGAACACGTCTTCTTCGGTCGGCTGCAGCTTGCCGCGCTGGGCCAGTTCGTGGGCGAACACGTTGAGCAGCACTTCCGAGTCGGAATTGGTGTTGACGTGGCGCAGGTCAGATTCGTAAATCTCCTTGGCCAGCTGTTCAACGTTGGTCAGGTTACCGTTGTGCGCCAGGGTGATGCCGTAAGGCGAGTTGACGTAAAACGGTTGAGCTTCGGCCGAGGTCGAGCTACCGGCAGTCGGGTAACGCACATGGCCAATGCCCATGTGCCCGACGAGGCGCTGCATGTGACGCTGATGGAACACGTCACGCACCAGGCCATTGTCCTTGCGCAGGAATAACCGGCCGTCGTGGCTGGTCACAATACCGGCAGCGTCCTGGCCGCGGTGCTGGAGGACGGTTAGCGCGTCATACAGCGCCTGATTGACGTTCGACTTACCGACGATACCGACGATGCCACACATGCGACGCAACCCCTACTTAATGAATCTTGACTGAACACTGCTTACTGAGGCGTTTTGGCCGGCAAGAGGTGTTCCTTGAACGGAAGATCAGCGGGTACGCTGATTCCGCTGGCCAGCCACTGACTGCTCCACCCCAATATGAGGTTCTTGGACCAGTCTGCAACCAATAGAAATTTTGGCACGAGTACCGACTCCTGCCACCATGCATCCTGCTGTACCGGCCCCAGGCTCAACAGCCCGACCGCCACAACCACCAGCAAGCCGCCACGTGCGGCGCCGAAGGCCATGCCGAGAAATCGATCAGTCCCGGAGAGGCCGGTAACACGTATCAACTCGCCAATAAGATAATTGACCATTGCTCCCACCAACAGCGTGGCGATGAACATGATGGCGCAGCCCGCAATGACGCGAGCCGAAGGTGTTTCGATGTACCCGGCCAGGTAAACCGACAGTGAACCACCGAACATCCAGGCTACGACTCCTGCGATGATCCAGGTCAGCAACGACAGTGCTTCTTTTACGAAGCCGCGGCTTAGACTGATCAAAGCGGAGATGGCGACGATTGCAACGATCGCCCAATCAACCCAGGTAAATGGCACAGTGCAGCCTACGGACGGATAAGGCGGCGCATTTTAGCAGAGCGCTGGGCTATCGGTAAGCTGTGATTGTGGGTGCTTTGCAAATCAATGGGTTGTGGCAACCAAACCCTATTTATAACCACCACAAAACCAATGTGGGAGCGGGCTTGTGTGGGAGTTCCCACACAAGCCCGACTCCCACACAAGCCAGCTCCAACACCTGGAGCGCATAACCAATCAGAAATCAGCCACGCTCCGGCTGGAACCGCACCACAAACCCATTCAGGTTCTGCTGGCGCCCCAGCAGGTCACGCAAGCGATCCGCCTCGGCGCGCTCGATCAGCGGCCCGATAAATACGCGATTCTTGCCGTCAGCACTGCGGATATAGGCGTTATAACCCTGGGCACGCAGTTTTTTCTGCAAGGCATCAGCACTTTCGCGATTGGCCAGGCTGGCAAGCTGGATCGACCAACTGATCGGCAGGCCATTCGGGTCGATACGGCTTTGACCCACATCCGGCTTGCCCGCCGCGGCAGGTTGCGGCGCTACCGGCTTTGGCGCAGGGGCTGGCGCAGCTGGTTTGGCAGCTACAACCGGGGCGGACGGAGCAGGCGCTGGCTTGACCACCGGCACGCTTTGTTGCACCGGCGCTGCGGGTGCCTGCTGCGCAGCCACTTCGTCGTCGCTCGGCACAGGTTCTTCAGGCAGCGCCTGCGGCTCAGGAACCACCACCGGCTCGACCTGAACCTGCGGCATCGTTGGCGCCTGCGGCGCAGACGGCGCCTCGACCACCACCTGGCGTTGCTCGTCCTGGCGCGAAAACAGCATCGGCAGAAAAATCACCGCCAATGCCACCAATACCAGGGCTCCGACCATTCGCTGCTTGTATGCGCTATCCAGTAATGCCATGTGCAGCTTCCTCCGTGGAGCGCCGGGCCAACCACTCTAGCGCCTCGGCAACACAATAAAATGATCCGAACAACAGAATCTCGTCCTCGGCCGTCGCCACCGCGCATTGCGCTTCAAGCGCGGCGGTGACGCTTGCATACGACGCCACCGGCGCGCCAAGGTTCTGCAAGGCCACTTGCAGTTCGGCTGCCGGGCGACTGCGCGGCGTGTCCAGCGGCGCTACCGCCCAAGCCTGAACATTGCCCAGCAACGGTGCAACCACACCGTCCAGGTCCTTGTCAGCCAACAACCCGAACACCGCCAGGCGCCGACCGGCAGGCGGCGTGCGCGACAGGCGTTGCGCCAGGTACTCGGCGGCATGGGGGTTATGCCCCACGTCCAGCAACAGGTTCAGGCGCTTGCCTTCCCACTCGAAGGTGCGGCGATCCAGACGCCCCACCACACGGGTAGCCAGCAACGTGGCAGCAATCTGCTCGGGATTCCACGGCAGATCCATCAACAGGTAGGCTTGCAGCGCCAGGGCAGCGTTTTCCATCGGCAGGTTCAGCAGCGGCAAATCCCTCAGCTCCACTGCCTGGGCGCGCGAATCACGCCCGCGCCACTGCCAATGCTGGTCGCTAATCTCGAGGCTGAATTCGCGGCCGCGCAGGTAAAACGGGCAATCCAGCTCGCGCACTTTGTCCAGCAAAGGCTGCGGCGGATCCAGGTCACCACACAGCGCCGGCTTGCCCTGGCGGAAGATCCCGGCCTTTTCATATGAGACAGACTCGCGGGTATTGCCCAGATAGTCCGCATGGTCGACGCCAATGCTGGTCACCAGCGCAATATCGGCATCCACCACGTTGACGGTGTCCAGACGCCCGCCAAGCCCGACTTCCAGCACGACCACATCCAACTGCGCACGCTCGAACAACCAGAACGCCGCCAAGGTGCCCATTTCGAAGTAGGTCAGGGAAATTTCGCCACGCCCGACATCCAGTGCGGCGAAGGCTTCGCAGAGCTGCGCGTCAGTGGCTTCGACGCCATTGAGCTGCACCCGCTCGTTATAACGCAGCAGGTGCGGAGAATTGTAGACGCCGACTTTCAGCCCTTGGGCTTGCAGCAGCGCCGCGACAAAGGCACAGGTAGAGCCTTTGCCGTTAGTGCCGGTCACCGTGATCACACGCGGCGCCGGCCGGCCCAACCCAAGGCGGGCCGCTACCTGTTGCGAGCGCTCCAGGCCCATGTCGATGGCTGACGGATGCAACTGCTCAAGGTAGGCGAGCCATTCGCCCAGGGTACGTTGGGTCATAGGTTTGCCGGCACCGGCGGAACAACGATAGGTTCGATTTTAGGCGCGACGTACACAGGCGTCGGCAGGCCCATCATTTGCGCCAGCAGGTTACCCAGGCGTGGACGCAGTTCACCGCGCGGGATGATCAGGTCGATGGCACCGTGCTCCAGCAGGAACTCACTGCGCTGGAAGCCTTCCGGCAGTTTTTCACGCACGGTCTGCTCGATCACGCGTGGGCCGGCAAAGCCGATCAGGGCCTTGGGCTCGCCGACGATCACGTCACCCAGCATCGCCAGGCTGGCGGAAACGCCGCCGTAGACCGGGTCGGTCAGTACCGAGATGAACGGGATGCCTTCTTCACGCAGACGCGCCAGTACCGCAGAGGTCTTGGCCATTTGCATCAGGGAGATCAGCGCTTCCTGCATGCGCGCACCACCGGAGGCGGCGAAGCAGATCATCGGGCAACGGTTTTCCAGCGCGTAGTTGGCGGCACGCACAAAACGCTCACCAACGATGGCCCCCATGGAACCACCCATGAAGGAGAACTCGAACGCGGACACCACCACCGGCATGCCCAACAGCTTGCCGCTGACCGAAATCAGCGCGTCTTTTTCACCGGTTTGCTTCTGCGCAGCGGTCAGGCGGTCCTTGTACTTCTTGCCGTCGCGGAACTTGAGACGGTCAACCGGCTCCAGGTCTGCGCCCAGCTCGTTACGGCCGTCGGCGTCCAGGAAGATGTCGATGCGCGCGCGCGCGCCGATACGCATGTGATGGTTGCACTTGGGGCAAACGTCCAGGGTCTTTTCCAGCTCCGGGCGGTACAGCACCGCGTCGCAGGATGGGCACTTGTGCCACAGACCTTCAGGAACCGAGCTTTTTTTCACCTCGGAACGCATGATCGAAGGGATCAGTTTGTCTACTAACCAGTTGCTCATGCTTTCTTTCTCCAGTACCGGTGGCTTGAACACAGCCCCGCGTATGCCCTTGAGCTAAATTCATATGTGGCGATGACACAGGCTGGACGGGGTCAGACGTTCGACCGGCCATTTCCCGCCTGTATCCTCAGCCTTCCAGACAACCTGCCAACGCAGGGTTGCCACTTCATTTCCGGGCCTCCCGCAGGCGGCGCCGATGCTGTTTTACACAGTGGTAGTTATGGACGGCGGCAGATTGCCTGCCGTCACATCGCACCACTGCTGTTGCGCACGGCTTGCATGAATGCGCGAATCTTGTGGTGATCCTTGATGCCCTTGGCCTGCTCCACTCCGCCGCTGACGTCCACGGCATAAGGCCGGACCTGCTCGATGGCCGCCGCGACATTCGCGGGGTTAAGCCCACCGGCGAGGATAATCGGCTTGCTCAGGCCTTCGGGAATCAGCGTCCAGTCGAACGCCTCACCCGTACCGCCGGGCACGCCTTCAACGTAGGTATCCAACAGAACCCCGCGAGCGCCAGTATAGGCGGCGCATGCAGCAGCGATGTCATCCCCGGCCTTGACGCGCAGCGCCTTGATATACGGGCGCTGGTAGCTGTCGCACTCATCGGGGCTTTCGTCGCCGTGAAATTGCAGCATATCCAGCGGCACAGCATCCAGGGTTTCATTGAGCTCGCAACGGCTGGCGTTGACGAACAGCCCCACGGTGGTCACGAATGGCGGCAGCGCAGCGATGATTGCCTGCGCCTGCAACACGTTCACCGCCCGTGGGCTCTTGGCATAGAACACGAAACCGATGGCATCCGCCCCCGCTTCGACTGCCGCCAGCGCGTCTTCTATGCGGGTAATCCCGCAAATCTTGCTGCGAACGGCTGGCATGTCGTAGAAACCTCAGGGGTTGGGCCGAGAAAGTCCCGGATGGTAACAAAAGCGCTTGCAGGCGTCAGCCGTCAAGTTCACTGAAACCTGTGAGGAAATGTGGACCGATAAAGCGTTGCGGCAATTCAAACTCGTCGCGGTACTCCACATCCACCAGGTACAGGCCGAACGGGTGTGCCGTGACCCCGCCGGTGCGGCGAACGCGACTTTCCAGCACTTCCCGCGCCCACTCCACCGGGCGCTCGCCAGTGCCGATGGTCATCAGCACACCGGCAATATTGCGCACCATATGGTGCAGGAAGGCGCCGGCGCGGATATCCAGCACAATCATCTTGCCGTGACGGGTCACGCGCAGGTGATGGACTTCCTTGATCGGCGACTTGGCCTGGCATTGCCCGGCACGGAAGGCGCTGAAATCATGCACGCCAACCAGATGCTGGGCGGCTTCGACCATGCGCTCGGCATCCAGCGGGCGGTGGTTCCAGGTGATTTCCTGGTTAAGGTGCGCCGGGCGAATCTGATCGTTGTAGATCACGTAGCGGTAGCGCCGGGCGATGGCTTTGAAGCGCGCATGAAAATGCGCAGGCATGACCTTGGCCCAGGTCACGCTGACGTCATGGGGCAAATTGATATTAGCGCCCATCACCCAGGCTTTCAGCGTGCGCTCGGCCTGGGTGTCAAAATGCACCACCTGGCCACAGGCATGCACACCGGCATCGGTACGCCCGGCGCACATCAGCGACACCGGCGAATCCGCCACCTTCGACAACGCGTTTTCGAGGGTTTCCTGCACGGTCAGCACACCAGAAGCCTGGCGCTGCCAGCCGCGATAGCGCGAGCCTTTGTATTCCACGCCCAAGGCGATGCGGTTAAAGCCTGCGGCCGCCATTTCGGCGGCCGCGTTATCTATATTTGCCAAGAACTGAGAGCCCGATGAGTTGCGCGAAGGCGGGCATTATAAAGGCGCTGGAGAATATGCGCAGGCCTAATGTGGGAGCGGGCTTGCTCGCGAAGGCGGCGTGTCAGTCGATGTATTCCTCAACTGGTACACCGCTTTCGCGAGCAAGCCCGCTCCCACAAGGGTTTTGTGTCAATTGTTAGATTTTGCCGAGCATTTCCTTGGCTTCACCGCGCTGTTCTTCACTGCCCTCGGTCAGCACTTCATTGAGGATGTCCTTGGCGCCGTCCGCATCACCCATGTCGATGTAAGCCTGGGCCAAGTCCAACTTGGTGGCGACTTCATCGGTGCCGGAAAGGAAGTCGAACTCCGGTTCATCGGCGCCCAACGCCGCATCTTCAGCGGTGAACGAAGGCTCGATCGGCGGATGCTCGAGGCTCTGGGACAGGCGATCGAGTTCTGCGTTGACGTCATCGAGCTCCGAAGCGAATGCATCGGGCTTGGCAGCGGCCGGCGCTTGTGGCTCATCGGCCAGGGACAGGTCGAAATCTTCCGGCAGGTCAAAGTCGTCCAGCGCAGTGGGTGCCAAGGTCGGCGGCTCGACGGCTGGCAGGTCCTTCATTTGATCTTCCAGACCCGACAGGAAGTCATCATCGGCCTGCGAAGACGGCGCCTCGAGTTGCAAATCCAGATCGAAATCCGACAGGTCATCCGGGCTGGCCTTGGCTTCAGTCTGCTGTTGCAGCAGCGATTCAAAGCTCGGTTCGTCTTTCGGGCTGACTACGGCGGGTGACGCCGCTTCCAGGTCATCGAGGCTGAGGTCGAAATCGGTGTCGAAGGCGTCAGGTTCCGGGGCAGGCGCCGCGGGCTTGTCTTCGAGCAAATCCTTGACGTATTGAGCATCCAGGGCCGCCGCCGCCACCGCAGCACTGACGCCCGCCGCCAACACGGCCATGGCCGGGAAGCGGTTTTTCAGCTGCTCGACCTGGGCATGGTTTTCACCATTGGCCACCAGTTGACGCTCCTGGGTGACGAAACCGTCCTTGTCACCTTGCAGGCCGTAGACTTCCATCAACTTCAAGCGCAGGTCGCTGCGCTTGGGTTCGCGCTTGATCGCCTGCTCCAGCACATCGGCGGCCTGGTTCAGGTGGCCACGGTCGATATGGGATTGGGCTTGCGCCAGAGCATCACTGGAGTTTTCCGGGGCGACGGCAACCGCCAAAGGTGCCAGTACGGAGGCAACCGAGGGCACCACCACGGGTTCAACCACGGCTGCCGGCGCTGGCGCGGCGGCCAATTTAACGTTCGGCGCTGCCACTTCAAGGCCTTCGAAGCTGTCGGGTGGCAGGTCGTGATCCACATTGGGCGTAAAAGCTGGCTCTTCGGCCAGGGCACGGGCCATGCGCAGGTGCTTTTCCTCTTCGAGGCGCGCATTGCGATGGCGCGCCCACAGCAGCAGAAGCAACAACACCAGCAAGCCAGCCGCGCCGCCGATCACACCAAGGACAATCGGGTTGGTCAGCAGCTCGTTGAACTTGCCTTCGCGGGTGGCAGGCGCCGCCTCTGGCTTGATCGGCTCAGGCGCTGGTGCGGCTGCAACGGGGGCAGCCTCAGCCGGTGCTGGCGTAGCCGCAGGTTCAGCCGCCAATTGAGCGGGCATCGCCGCTGTTGCCTGCGCTGCCGGCTCAGGGTTGCCGGCCTGCAACCTGGCGAGTTGATCGTTTTTCAGTTGAATCAGTTTTTGCAGCTTGTCCAGCTGGCTTTGCAGGTCCGCCGCGCGGCTTTTCAGTTCTTCATTGTCGCGACGGGTGGTGTCCAACTGCTCCTGGGTCATCGCCAGTTTGTCGCTCACCGCTCGGCTATCACCGGCCTTGCCCTTCGCGCCTTTTTTGGCCGACTCCGCCGACACCAGGCTCAAGTTGTCCTTTGCGGTGGTGCTCGACGGTGCATTACCGGCCTGGGTGCGTTTGGTCGCGTCCAGCTGTTGCTTGCCTGCTACTGGATTACTGGCTGTGCGACGGCCTTCGCGCCAGGCAGCATTTTGCGCGGTCACTTCGGCAATCGCCTCGGGCTGCGGCAAGCTGGTGGCTTGCTGGCGGTCTGGCAGGCGCAGGACCTGGCCGGTTTTCAGGCGGTTGATGTTGCCGTCGACAAAGGCGTCGGGGTTAAGCGCCTGGATGGCCAGCATGGTTTGCTGCACCGATGCACCGTTGCGGTTCTTTTCGGCAATTTCCCACAATGTGTCGTGAGAGGTGGTGGTGTGCTGGGCGGATTTGCTGGCGGTCGGCGCCGTGCTGGCTCGCGCAGTACTGGTCGGTGCGCTCAAGCGCGGTGCGGGCGCGCTGGCGGCTGGCGCTGTCGCCGGCTGCTCGAACTTGGCCGGGTCGAGCAACACACTGTAGTCGCGCATCAAGCGGCCATTAGGCCACTGCACCTGCAACAGGAAACGTACGTAGGAATCTGGCAGCGGCTTGCTGGAGGTGACGCGGACCACACTGCGGCCGCTGGGGTTGACCATCGGGGTAAACGTCAGGTCATTGAGGAACGCCTGGCGGTCTACGCCTGCATCGACAAACGCCTGGTCGGAAGCCAGGCTCGGAGTGATCTGCGAAGCCGTGAGGCCGCCCACGTCGAGCAATTCGATTTCCACCGACAACGGCTGGTTCAGCTTCGACTTGAGGGTCATCTCCCCAAGTTGCAGCGCCTGCGCCATACCGGAGGACAGCGCCGAGGCGGCCGCTATTGCTAACACCAGTTTGCGAACTTGAACCATAGCCTCATCCTTTGTCTGAACACTCCCCGGCCTGCGAGAAGGTTGGTAACCGCTGCCAAAAGGCATGGCGAGCCGATAGGTTACCGACGCGCTTCTTTACCGCTTGGGGCCAAGCATAGCGCCTGGCTAGAATCAATCTACAAATTGCCGCCAAGTATCTTTTACGCAAGGCCTTTTATCAACAACTGCGCCAGCTGTACGGCGTTGAGTGCCGCGCCCTTGCGTACGTTATCTGACGTCAGCCACAGATTTAGTTCCGCCGGGTCATCCACACCCGCACGCACACGGCCGACGTAGACCACATCCTGGCCGACCGCATCGCCCACAGCCGTGGGGTAATCACCCTCTTCGACCAGTTCAATGCCCGGTGCCGCTTCCAATGCACGGTTTACCGCTGCCAGGTCGACCGGCGCGCCCAATTGCAACGACACCGTCAGGCTATCGCCAAAAAACACCGGGGCTTGAACGCAGGTTGCAGAAATCTTCAGCAATGGAGTTTCCAACACCGCGCGCAGTTCGTGTACGAGACGTTTCTCCAAAGCTGTATGACCTTTCGCGTCTGGCGTGCCGACTTGTGCCAACAGGTTGAAGGCCATCTGCCGGTCAAAAAACTTCGGTTCCAGTGGGCGTACGTTCAACAGTTCGGCGGTCTGTCGCGCCAACTCGCTGACGGCTTCACGGCCCTGGGCGGATACCGCCAGGTTGGCGGTGACGCTGACACGCTGGATCTCCAACAATTCACGCAACGGCGCCAGCACCACGGCCAGGTTGGTCGCCGATGGGCTTGGGCTGCTCAGTTGGAAAGGCTTTTTCAAACTGTCCAAGACATGGGCGTTGGCTTCCGGCACCACGTGAGGCGCCTGGTCAGCGGGCAAGGCGCCAGACAGGTCGATCACCGCACAACCAGCAGCGGTGGCGCGTGGTGCAAAGCTCAAGGTCACGGCCGGGCCCGCCGCAAAGAAGGCAAGCTGCGCTTTTTTGAAATCGAACTCGTCGACTTCCTTGACCCGCACGTTCTTGCCACGAAACGGCACGGACGCGCCGGCCGAATTGCTGCCGGCCAGCAGATAGAGGGTGCCCACCGGAAAATCCAGTTCTTCGAGAATCTGCACCAGGGTTTCACCGACCGTGCCGGTGGCGCCGATCACGGCGATTTCAAAGGTCTGGGTCATGGGGGGCTGCCTCGGGCATTGCGGGGGGAGCGGCACTTTACCGGGTGGCTCGGGGTGAGGCAATTAAGCTGGTTTTTGTGGTGTAGCTGATGGCCTCATCGCAGCATAGGTATCTACACAACTTTGATCGTTCCCACGCTCTGCGTGGGAACGATCAGCAGAGCGTGGGAACGATCATTAGCGCGTAATAAAAAACCCGCGCCTGTCACCAGAGCGCGGGTTTCTCTTACGGCTTCAAGCGATCAACGCTCGAGCAAAATCCGCAGCATGCGACGCAGCGGCTCGGCCGCGCCCCACAGCAACTGGTCGCCAACGGTGAACGCGCCAAGGAACTGGCTGCCCATGTTCAGCTTGCGCAGACGGCCCACCGGTACATTCAGGGTGCCGGTGACCTTGGTCGGGCTCAGCTCCTGCATGCTGATATCGCGGTTGTTCGGCACCAGCTTGACCCATGGATTGTGCTGGCTGATCAGCCCTTCGATGTCGGCGATCGGCACGTCTTTGTTCAGCTTGATGGTCAGCGCCTGGCTATGGCAGCGCATGGCGCCGATGCGCACGCAGATGCCGTCTACCGGGATCGGGCTCTTGAAGCGACCCAGAATCTTGTTGGTTTCGGCCTGGGCCTTCCACTCTTCGCGGCTCTGGCCGTTCGGCAGTTCCTTGTCGATCCACGGGATCAGGCTGCCGGCCAATGGCACACCGAAGTTTTCGGTCGGGTAAGCGTCACTGCGCATGGCTTCGGCCACACGGCGGTCGATGTCGAGGATCGCGCTGGCAGGGTCGGCCAGTTGATCAGCGACAGCGGCGTGGGTCGCGCCCATCTGCTTGATCAGTTCGCGCATGTTCTGCGCGCCGGCGCCGGACGCCGCCTGATAAGTCATGGCACTCATCCACTCAACCAGCCCGGCTTCGAACAGGCCGCCCAGGCCCATCAGCATCAGGCTGACGGTGCAGTTGCCGCCGACGTAGTTCTTGGTGCCGGCATCCAGCTGCTGGTCGATAACCTTGCGGTTCACCGGGTCGAGGATGATCACCGCGTCGTCCTGCATGCGCAGGCTCGATGCGGCGTCGATCCAGTAACCCTGCCAGCCGGCTTCGCGCAGCTTGGGGAAGACTTCGCTGGTGTAGTCGCCACCCTGGCAGGTCAGGATCACGTCGAGGGTTTTCAGCTCTTCAATGCTGTAGGCGTCCTTGAGCGGGGCGATATCCTTGCCCACGGACGGCCCTTGGCCACCTACGTTCGAAGTGGTGAAAAACACCGGCTCAATAAGATCGAAATCCTGCTCTTCCAGCATCCGCTGCATGAGCACGGAACCGACCATACCGCGCCAACCGATCAGACCTACACGTTTCATCGCAACTACACCTTGTTAAAAAGTGGGCCGCCTTGCAGCAACAACTGCAAGCGGGCCCGAGAGATTACAGATTCCGCAGCGCGGCGACTACTGCGTCGCCCATTTCTTGCGTCCCAACCTTGGTGCAACCCTGTGACCAAATGTCACCGGTGCGCAAACCCTGATCCAGCACCAGGCTTACCGCCTTCTCGATGGCATCCGCCGCTTCGCTCAGGTTGAAGCTGTAACGCAGCATCATCGAGACCGACAAAATGGTCGCCAGCGGGTTGGCAATGCCCTGGCCCGCGATGTCCGGCGCCGAACCGTGACACGGCTCGTACATGCCTTTATTGTTGGTGTCCAGGGACGCCGACGGCAGCATGCCGATGGAACCGGTGAGCATCGAGGCCTGATCCGACAGGATGTCGCCGAACAGGTTGTCGGTAACGATCACATCAAACTGCTTGGGCGCACGCACCAGCTGCATGGCGGCATTGTCGACGTACATGTGGTTCAGTTCGACGTCCGGGTAGTCCTTGGCCACTTCTTCGACGATTTCGCGCCACAGTTGGCTGGAGGCCAGTACGTTGGCTTTATCCACCGAGCAGACCTTTTTGCCGCGCACGCGGGCCATGTCGAAACCGACACGGGCGATACGGCGGATTTCGCTCTCGCTGTACGGCAGGGTGTCGTAGGCCTGACGCTCGCCATTTTCCAACTCGCGCACGCCGCGTGGCGAGCCGAAATAGATACCGCCGGTCAGTTCACGCACGATCAGGATGTCCAGGCCCGCGACCACTTCCGGCTTGAGGCTCGACGCGTCGGCCAGCTGCGGGTAGAGGATGGCCGGGCGCAGGTTGCCGAACAAGCCCAGTTGCGCGCGAATTTTCAGCAGGCCGCGTTCCGGGCGGATGTCACGCTCGATTTTGTCCCATTTCGGGCCACCCACGGCGCCCAGCAGCACGGCGTCGGCCGCACGGGCGCGGTCCAGGGTTTCGTCGGCCAGCGGCACGCCGTGCTTGTCGATGGCCGCGCCGCCGATCACGTCGTGGCTCAGCTCAAAGCCCAGGTTGTACTTGCTGTTGGCGAGTTCCAGGACCTTGACCGCTTCGGCCATGATTTCCGGACCAATGCCGTCGCCAGGGAGAATCAGAATCTGCTTGCTCATGCGTTCCTCATTTCATCAAGCGACCCGCCCGTGGGCAGGTCGGGAAAAATCAATCAGCGTTCAGCGAAAACCACCAGCACGTCGGTGCTGAAGGTGCCGTCGGCTTGAATCTCGTAGTAATCGCGCACTTCCTGGCCCATTGCCTGCTGCAACGCAAGGATCGCGGCGCGCAATACCTCTGGCGTGCGCATGCGCTCGACCCACGAAGTGTATTCCAGGCGCAGGCGCTGACGGCTGCTGGTGCGCACATGCAAGCCGGATTCGCTGAGCTGTTGCATCCATTCGGCGGCGGAGTAATCGCGCACGTGGCTGGTGTCGCGCAGCACTTCGACGGTTTGCAGGTAAGTGTCCAACAGCGGGCTGCCCGGTGACAAGACGTCCACAAAGGCGGCTACGCCACCCGGCTTGAGCACCCGGCGCACTTCGCGCAACGCCAGGCCCAGGTCGCTCCAGTGGTGGGCCGAGTAGCGGCTGAACACGAAGTCGAACTCGCCGTCGGCGAATGGCAGGCGCTCGGCGGCGCCGTGTACGGTGCGGATGTTGGCCAGGTTGCGGTCTTTGGCGGCAGACGCAACCACGTCGAGCATCTGTTGGGACAGGTCGTAGGCCACCACTTCTTTAACCAGCGGAGCCACGTTAAAACTCACATGACCGGCACCGCAACCCAGATCCAGCAACCGTGCAGCGCCCTGCCCGGCCAGTTCGGCCTGGAGCAGCGCGAATTCGGTGCCCTGGGCGTGCACGACACTGCTCAGGTAGGCCGAGGCTTGCTCGCCGAATTGTTTTTGCACGACTTGGGTGTGGGCGGTGGTGGTCATGATGATGTCCCTGGTTTTTGTGTTGTTGCTACTGGCCTCTTCGCGAGCAAGCCCGCTCCCACATTTGTTTGCATTTCAACTGAAGAAACTCGGTCGAATGTGGGAGCGGGCTTGCTCGCGAAGAGGCCAGTCCGGTCTACATAGAATCAGGCATCGCGAAACAGCCAGGGCTGGCTCGCCCGGTGCTTGGTTTCAAACGCGGCAATCGCATCGCCGTCCTGCAAGGTCAGGCCGATGTCGTCCAGGCCATTGATCAGGCAGTGCTTGCGGAACGCATCCACCTCGAAGTGATACACCTTGCCGTCCGGGCGGGTCACGGTTTGCGCGGCCAGGTCAACGGTCAGTTGGTAGCCCACATCCGCTTCCACCTGCTTGAACAACTCATCCACTTCGGCATCGCTCAAGATGATCGGCAGCAAGCCGTTCTTGAAGCTGTTGTTGAAGAAGATGTCGGCGTAGCTCGGCGCGATGATGCTGCGAAAGCCATATTCTTCCAAAGCCCACGGTGCGTGTTCACGGCTGGAGCCGCAGCCGAAGTTTTCCCGCGCCAGCAGCACGCTCGCGCCTTGGTAGCGTTCGGCGTTGAGCACGAAGTCTTTATTCAACGGGCGCTTGGAGTTGTCCTGGTAGGCGTAGCCCACGTCCAGGTAGCGCCACTCGTCGAACAGGTTAGGGCCAAAACCGGTACGCTTGATCGACTTCAAGAACTGCTTGGGGATGATCTGGTCGGTGTCGACGTTGGCGCGATCCAAAGGGGCGACAAGGCCGGTGTGTTGGGTAAAAGCTCTCATCGGGTATTCCTCAGATCAATTCGCGAACGTCGATGAAACGACCGTTGACGGCTGCCGCGGCGGCCATGGCCGGGCTGACCAGGTGAGTACGGCCACCGGCGCCCTGACGCCCTTCGAAGTTACGGTTGGAAGTGGACGCGCAATGCTCGCCCGACTCCAAACGGTCCGGGTTCATCGCCAGGCACATCGAGCAGCCCGGCTCACGCCATTCAAAACCGGCCTCGAGGAAAATCTTGTCGAGGCCTTCGGCTTCAGCTTGGGCTTTGACCAGGCCTGAACCCGGCACCACGATGGCTTGCTTGATGGTCGAGGCGACTTTACGGCCCTTGGCGATCACCGCCGCAGCGCGCAGGTCTTCGATCCGCGAGTTGGTGCAGGAGCCGATAAATACGCGGTCCAACTGGATGTCGGTGATCGCCTGGTTGGCTTTCAAACCCATGTATTTCAAAGCGCGCTCGATGGAACCACGCTTGACCAAATCGGCTTCTTTAGCCGGGTCCGGCACGTTCTGGTCAACCGCCAGGACCATTTCCGGCGAAGTGCCCCAGCTGACTTGCGGCTTGATCTGGGCAGCGTCGAGTTCGACCACGGTGTCGAACACCGCGTCAGCGTCGGAAACCAGGTCTTTCCAGGCTTCAACCGCGGCATCCCAATCGGCGCCCGCCGGTGCGAATGGGCGACCTTTGACGTATTCAACGGTTTTTTCGTCCGCCGCCACCATGCCCACGCGGGCACCGGCTTCAATGGACATGTTGCAGATGGTCATGCGGCCTTCGATGGACAGGTCGCGAATCGCGCTGCCGGCAAACTCGATGGCGTGGCCGTTACCGCCGGCGGTGCCGATCTTGCCGATCACGGCCAGCACGATGTCTTTGGCGGTCACGCCGAAAGGCAAGCTGCCTTCGACCAACACCAACATGTTCTTCATCTTCTTGGCGACCAGACACTGGGTGGCGAACACATGTTCCACCTCCGAGGTGCCGATGCCATGGGCCAGGGCGCCGAACGCACCGTGCGTGGAGGTGTGGGAGTCGCCGCAGACCACGGTCATGCCCGGCAAGGTAGCGCCCTGCTCCGGGCCGATCACGTGGACGATGCCCTGACGCACGTCATTCATCTTGAATTCGGTGATGCCATATTCGTCGCAGTAGTCGTCGAGGGTCTGCACCTGAAGGCGCGACACGGTGTCGGCGATGGCGTCGATCCCGCCCTTGCGTTCCGGGGTGGTCGGTACGTTGTGGTCCGGAGTGGCGATGATCGAGTCGACGCGCCAAGGCTTGCGCCCGGCCAGTCGCAGGCCTTCGAACGCTTGGGGCGAGGTCACTTCATGGATGATGTGACGGTCGATATAGATCAGCGACGAGCCATCGTCGCGCCGTTTCACTTCATGGGAATCCCAAAGCTTGTCGTAAAGCGTTTTGCCGGCCATCAGTCGGTCCTCATCACAGGTGCATCTATACGCCGGGCTTTTCAATAACCCTTTGGCTTGTGAGGCTGATGGTATGGCGCTACATTAAATAACTCAAATTCATATTTTTTATGCTTTGGATTACCAACTGGAATACCACCATGGACCTGGCCAACCTCAACGCCTTTATTGCCATCGCCGAGACCGGCAGCTTCTCCGGCGCCGGTGAACGCCTGCACCTGACCCAGCCGGCCATCAGCAAACGCATCGCCGGGCTGGAGCAACAATTAAAGGTACGCCTGTTCGATCGCCTGGGCCGTGAAGTCGGCCTGACCGAAGCCGGGCGTGCCCTGCTGCCACGCGCTTATCAGATTCTGAATGTGCTGGACGATACGCGTCGGGCGCTGACCAACCTGACCGGCGAAGTCAGCGGTCGGCTCATATTGGCCACCAGCCATCACATCGGGCTGCACCGCCTGCCGCCGATTCTGCGCACCTTCACGCGGCAATATCCCAATGTGGCACTGGATATTCAGTTCCTTGATTCGGAAGTGGCCTACGAAGAAATCCTGCATGGCCGCGCCGAAGTGGCGGTCATCACCCTGGCGCCCGACCCGCATAACCTGGTGCGTGCCATGCCGGTGTGGGACGACCCGCTGGATTTTGTGGTGGCGCCGGAACACAGCTTGAACGGCAACGGCATCGTCAACTTGGCCGACATTGCCAAGCATCCGGCGGTATTCCCAGGCGGCAACACCTTTACCCACCATATCGTCAGCCGGCTGTTCGAAGCGCAGGGCCTTACGCCCAACATCGCGATGAGCACCAACTACCTGGAAACCATCAAGATGATGGTCTCCATCGGCCTGGCCTGGAGCGTGTTACCGCGCACCATGCTCGATGATCAGGTGGCGAGTATCGCTTTGCCGGGCATACAGCTCAGTCGCCAGCTAGGCTATATCGTGCACACCGAAAGGACGCTGTCGAACGCTGCGCGGGCTTTCATGAGCCTATTGGATGCACAGGTCGATCTGCCAGGGATACCGGCATGAAGCTGTGCGGCCCATAGAGCCTGAATAACCCCGTGCCGAACGCCCATCGAGCCAAGGCCCTTTGATAATGCGCAACCCCGTCGATTCCGTACCGCCCCTGCCGCGCATTTACGCCCTGGACCCTCAAGAGGCGGAACAAAGCTGGGAAAGTGCTCCGCAATTGCTGGCAGCCCTCAATGCTGCCCGCCTTGGGGCGTGGTGCTGGGAAATCGATACCGGCAGGATCAGTTGGTCGCGCGGCACCCAGGCGCTGTTCGGCTACGACCCTCGACAACCACTGCCCAAAGACCTGGACTACCTGGACTTGCTGGCGCCCCAGGACCGCGCCCGGGTGGTGCGCGCGTTTCATGCGGTGCTGGCGGGCGAGCCGTTCGAGCAGGCCATGCACCACCACATTCAATGGCCGGATGGCAGCCATCACTGGCTGGAAATCAACGGCAGCCTGACGCCGGACAAAACCGGCCGGCGCCGCATGATCGGCGTAATTCGCGAGACCACTCGCCAGCGCGAGCGCGAACATGCCCTCATGCACTCCGAAAAACGCTTCGCCACGCTGTTTCACCTGTGCCCCAACATGGTGTTGCTCACCCGCCAATCTGACGGGCGCATCAGCGAAGCCAACCAGTACTTCGAGATTCACTTTGGCTGGCCCGTCGCCGAGGCCATTGGCCGCACCACTCTGGAGCTGGGCCTGTGGCGCCACCCTGAGCAGCGCGCGCTGCTGGTCAAGGCCACCCAGCGCAAGGGCGAGCCGATCACCATGGACGTGCAGTTCTGCGCCAGCAACGGCCAGATTCACGATGGCACCCTCTGCGCGCAAAAGGTCGAACTTGAGGGCGAGGCTTACCTGATCAGCACCTTCCTCGACACCACCGACCGCAAGAACGCCGAGCAGGCCCTCAAGGACAGCCAGGAGCGCCTCGACCTGGCCCTGGACTCGGCGCAACTGGGCACCTGGGACTGGCACATCCCCACCGGCATGCTCTACGGCTCGGCCCGCGCCGCCCAACTGCACGGCCTGCCTCCTGAGCCTTTCCACGAGTCCTTCGATGCGTTTTTTGAAGGCATGTCCGATGCCGACCGCGAGGGTATGCGCAATGCCTACCGCAGCCTGCGCGAAGGCCCGGACGGCAACTACCAGTTGACCTACCGCGTGGAAATGGAAGATGGCAGCCCGCGCTACCTGGAAAGCCGCGCACGCCTGTACCGCGATGACGCCGGCAAGCCGCTGCGCATGGCCGGCACCTTGCTCGATATCACCGACCAGGTTGAACGCGAACAACGCCTGACCGCCTCCGAAGAAAAATTCGCCAGCCTGTTCCAGGCCAGCCCCGACCCGATCTGCGTGACCTGCCTGGACAGCGGCGTGTTTATCGAGATCAACCCGGCCTTTACCCAGACGTTTGGCTGGACCGCCGCTGAAGTGATCGGCAACAGCGCCGAGCAAATCGGCCTGTGGGACGATTCAAGACAGCGCCTGCAACGCATTGAACAGGTGATTCGCGAACAGTCGTTGAGCAATGTGGCCCTGGTGGTGCATCACCAGAACGGCCAAAGCCTGACCTGCGTGATTTCCAGCCGGTTGATCAAGGTCGGCGATCAGCCGTGCATCGTCACCACACTGCGCGATATCACCCAGCAGCAGCGTTCGGAAGCCGCGCTCAAGGCCAGCGAAGAGAAGTTCGCCAAGGCCTTTCACTCCAGCCCCGATGCGATTTCCATTACCGAACGCGACACCGGCCGTTATGTCGAGGTCAATGATGGCTTCTGCCGCCTGACCGGCTACCGCGCCGAAGAAGCCATCGGCCTCACGCTCTACCAGATCGGCATCTGGGCCGATGAAAACCAGCGCGCGGCATTGTTGGCCGAACTGCAGATCAAGGGCCGTATTCATCACCTGGAAATGCTCTGGCACAACAAGCGCGGTGAAGTGTTGGCGGTGGAAGTCTCGGTCGAACCCATCACCCTCAATGAAACCCCGTGCCTGCTGTTGACTGCACGGGATGTGAGCCTGTTGAAAAACGCCCAGGCGCAGATTCGCCACCTGGCCTATCACGACCCGCTCACCAACCTGCCTAATCGTGCGCTGTTGATGGACCGTCTCAGCCAGCAGATCGCCCTGCTCAAGCGCCATAACCTGCGCGGCGCGTTATTGTTCCTCGACCTTGACCACTTCAAGCACATCAATGATTCCCTCGGTCACCCGGTGGGCGACACCGTGCTGAAAATAGTCACTGCGCGGCTGGAAGCCAGTGTGCGCCTGGAAGACACCGTGGCGCGCCTGGGCGGTGATGAATTTGTGGTGTTGCTCAGTGGCCTGGACGGCACACGGGCAGAAGTCAGCGGCCAAGTGCAAGTATTGGCCGACACGTTGCGCGAACTGCTGTCGGAACCGATGTTCCTGGATGGCCACCGCCTGCAGGTCACACCGAGCATCGGCGTGGCGCTTATACCCGATCATGGCTCCACACCGGCCGACCTGCTAAAGCGCGCCGACATTGCGCTGTACCGCGCCAAGGACTCGGGGCGTAATACCACGCAGATGTTCCACAACAGCATGCAGAAAACCGCCAGTGAGCGCCTGCGCATGGAGACCGACCTGCGCCTGGCACTGTCACGCGGTGAGTTCAGCGTGCATTACCAGCCCCAAGTGGATGCACGCGGCAACAAAATTGTCGGCGCCGAGGCGCTGGTGCGCTGGCAACACCCACAATTGGGCGCGCAGTCCCCCTCCGAATTTATCAAGGTATTGGAAGACAGCGGCCTGATCCTGGAGGTCGGCACCTGGATTCTCGATGAAGCCTGCGGCGCCTTTGCGCAGCTGATTGCCGATGGCCTGGTAAACCCGCTGGATTTCAGCCTGTGCGTGAATATCAGCCCCCGGCAGTTTCGCCAGAACGACTTCGTGGAGCGGGTAGAACGCAGCCTTAAACAGCATCACCTGCCTTGTAGCCTGTTGAAGCTGGAAATCACCGAAGGCATCGTCATACAGAACCTGGACGACACCGTGGCGAAGATGCGCCGCCTGAAAAAACTCGGCGTGAGCTTTGCCATGGATGACTTCGGCACCGGCTATTCATCGCTGACCTACCTCAAGCGCTTGCCGGTGGATGCGCTGAAGATCGACCAGTCCTTTGTGCGCGACGCCACCCATGACCCCAACGACGCGGAAATCATCCGCGCCATCGTGGCCATGGCGCGCAGCCTCAACCTTGATGTGATTGCCGAAGGCGTGGAAACCCTGGAACAACTGGCGTTCCTGCAAAAGCTGGGGTGCCATTTGTTCCAGGGGTATTTGCACAGTCGGCCGCTGCCGATTGAGGGGTTCAGGCAACTGATGGTGCAAAATCGAGGTGCGGTTTAAACCAGCTTTAATGCGTGCGTGTCTTTCATCCAATCCGACCCGGCCAGTTTCATTTTTGAGCCATAAAAATCGATAAACCCATCAAAAACACCTACGGAGTGGTCATGATTGGCGAGGGTGCCTGGAACGCCACTGGCCAACTCTTGCGCGCTGCTATTGTAGGTAAAGGCAAACAACCCGAGGCGTCGAAGCGCTTCACCTGAGGTTTCTTTATCATTGAGCGAGCCCATGGCCGCCGCAAAACTTTCCCCGGCCACAAAATCATGATTCTCCACTTGCGCCCGCTTGGCACTCACGGCGTACAAGAAAATCGCATCGTTCAAAAGGCCTGTATTCTCGCCGTGAAAATTTGAGCCTTTGCGCGCTTGTTTCAACTCATCATGGGTCAGGTGCACCGTGCATGAATCGCGCATGGTCACGGTATAGCCCTGGGCTGTCTCGGTGATGCGCGAGTAGATGCCTTGAGGGTTTTGACCATACTTCATCATGGCGGCCTTGATCGCCGAGACGGTGACACAATTGAGTTCAGAACCTTGATAGAACCCACCCCAGATATTCTCAGGTTTGGCCCCCACCGGCATGTCCGAGAGCGTCCAGCGCTGGCTTCCAGGGCTTGATGCCGGCGGGTGCGACGTCTGCCTGTCGAGCCTATAGCCGTACTCCTTGACCACCGGCGTTTGTTGGCCATAACGGTGTTTTATCCCATCCAGCACCAGCGCACCGGAAAAGTCATCCACCACGGCAACGGCGCCTTTCTCCTGCATTTTTTGCGGTTCGACAATGCGCATGAACCCAATCATGCCCATCCCCTTCAAGATCCGATAGCTCGTGTCCCTGCGCAGCGTCTGCGATAAAGCGGTCTCAAAACGCTGAGGTTCATCAGATGGCGTGCTGGTCATTTGCCTGCGCTTTATATACGCCGCCAACATAAAATTGGCGCTGCTCACCATGCTTTTGTCCCGTCCGACAAAACGCGAGACCTCTGCGGTGCGCGTCAATTGCGCATTCGACAGGTGAAGCTCAAACCCGTCTTTCATCGTAATGTCATAACCATCCCCAGACGGCGTGACCTTCTCAAATACATCGGTTGGGCGCTGGCCAAACTCCATCATCATCATTTTGATCACGGCAGCGTGATGGCTGACATCAAAATGCTCACCAAAACTGCGCTCAACAGCATCAAACCCACTCAAGATATCGGTGGGCTTAGCGCCGTTCTTTCGCTCAGGCAGATCAACTGGCGCAGTGACGCTCATCGTAGTCCTCACCAAAGCGTCTTTGTGGGGCATTGAATGCGTTGACAACATCCAGCAACTTCACGCCTGTCGAGTGTGCGACCGGTCCTGTAAAAGGCTGGGAATGTGCGCGCGTTGAAAGTGTAGAGAGGTTTAGCCTGGCAATATCCACACAGATGACTCCTGCAGTCAGTCAATACACTTTAAAAAGAGGGATTAAAATAATGTGTTGCGATAACTTGAACGTTACCGCCAACGCTGATCCTTTATTGCCCGATCATTGGGCACCGAGCGAGGCCGGGCGTTGACAGCAAGGCGTGTGTTTGAGTGCCACAGCCTCCCCTTGCCGAGGCACAGCGCCTGGCCGCCCCCAGGTCTCTTCACGGCCATTGATGACCGCCACCGAGTGATCCCGCCGATTACTCACGCCCAGGCGACCTTCGGCAAGCTCACGCACGCTGACTTTTTTCATGTAGTGAATTAGCCCTAACCGCAGGAAGCCCTCGCCAGGTTGTTCCTCATCCTCGCCATCATTCAAACTTTCGACACCCGCTTCAAAGCTATCACCCGCCGTTGTGTCGTTGTTTTCCTCGTGTGCACGCTTGGCACTGACGGCAAACAAAAAGTGCGCATCCTTGAGCATGCCCTTATCGGGGCCGATGAACTGCGAAGCGCGCGTGGCGACTGCCAACTCTCGGTCGGTCAATGTGAGCGTGTAATTGTCGCGCATCGTTACCCGATAGCCACCGTCCAGGCGCCTGACTTCGCGGTAGATGTCTGTCGGGCTTTGACCGAATTTGTGCATGGCAGCCTTGATCGTCGCTACCGTGGCACAGTTACCGCCTGGCCCCTGACGGAATCCACTCCAAATATTAAAAGGCTTTGCGCCATTTCGCTTATTGGACAGGCCCGGGATATCGCCTCCATACCCCTGCGCAGGCGCGGAAGCTACCATGAGCGCCGAGTCAGCTGGCGCGGCACGCCTCACCGACTGAGGATTCACTTGGGTTTGTGGGGGCACATCGGGAAAGACCTTAGCCTTCTGCTGCGAGGGACCACTGGCCAACCCCGCCAGGAATGCGGCAACCCTGCCCACCAGGCTGTCAGCTCTTGGGTGCCCAGGCCTATCACTGAGCACCGGCATCGAGCTCGACCGCGAACCGGCATGTCTTGGCGCGTAAAAGGACGCCCGCTCATTGGGACCGTCATGCAAAGCCATGCCTGGCAGCTGACGCACATCTGGGTAAGCGATGTTATCAATTCGGTAATACACCATGACTTGCTCCACGTTTTCTAACGTTTCCCCGAAACTTGGGCCCGGGGAAACGCGGCGTTATCGGCGAAGTTAAAACACCCTGCCGGGTGTCAGTTCCTCAGCCGGGAGCGGTTGGAGAAGCCCTGGTTCCAGCGATCATTCTCATTTTCAGCAGGGCCTGGGCTGGTCACACCACGCTTGGTCCCGGCGCTTACCTCCGAGGTTGCCTCGCGGGTGCCAGAGGTTTCAGACTCAGCGACTTCATCACGGTGGGTGTGCGCAGTAAGGTCATCGGAAGCGTGCTCAGCGTCCTTGCCATCAGTCTTGGCTGACTCGACATGGCTCTCCTTACCCTCAATAACGTGTTCAGCGTCCTGGCCATCAGTCTCGGCTGACTCGACATGGCGCTCCTTACCCTTAATAACGTGCTTAGCGTCCTGGCCACCAGTCTTGGCTGACTCGACATGGCTCTCCTTACCTTCAATAACGTGTTCAGCGTCCTGGCCATCAGTCTCGGCTGACTCGACATGGCGCTCCTTACCCTTAATAACGTGCTTAGCGTCCTGGCCACCAGTCTTGGCTGACTCGACATGGCTCTCCTTACCCTCAATAACGTGCTCAGCGTCCTGGCTATCAGTCTTGGCTGACTCGACATGACTCTCCTTACCCTCAATAACGTGTTCACCGTCCTGGCCCCCAGTGATGAGCGACCTTACATGCCCCTCCACGCTCTCAGTCGGTACTTGCCTTTCAGGCGGCAAAGGCACGTGAGTCCTGGACGTCATACCGGCGATGACACGCGAGTCCTTGCCGGCTTCAATCGACGTGTCAGGGCAGTGGCAGTGGTTGACATTAACCTCCACTTTGATCTGTGGGTTTGATTCGCTTGTCACATTAATGCCGGGCTCACGTGCCCGAGGTAAAACACTTAGCTTGGGCGCATGCGGTTCTGTTTGATGCGAATCCTCACTCGACTTCTTCTTCAGTTGATTCGCGACATCCGATATAACCTTGGACAACACACCGACTGGTAGCCTTTCTTTGGTTTGAACGCCTGCAACGGGTACTTCTTTTGGCTGCGAGCCTTCTTCCAGTTTGCTTTTCGATTGAACCTCGGAAGAGGAGCCCTTCACCTGCGGTTGAGTGTGCGCAGGCGCGACGCTCTGAACGCCTGGGTCCTGCTTGCCGGGGACCGCGCTATCAGTGTGAGACAATCGATTAGGGATTTCAGCTTTGCCCGAAAACATCTCACGCATGGCACTGACAAGCTGATCAAACATATCAAACAGCTTCGTGAACACGCCGGCATTATTCAACCCGTCACGCTGCAGCGTTGCGGAAAATTCAGTTTGGGGGGGGGATGGAGTATGCCCAAGACCAGCCCCGGACATGCTAAGCGGCGTACCGACATCGGGACCTTTTGACGGTTTCGAGTCAAGGGGCAGCGCATCATTTTTGAACAAGGGCGAGTTATTGATCGAAAAAGACATTAACAATTTCCTAATTAAGCGCAGCCTTGGCAATTAAACACCCAGAACAGCGACAGTTGTTTTAAGTGCTGCAAGCAACCGTATTGCTTCACAGTCCCCACTTTTGTGGAGCACGAGACTATTGAGTTCCAGAAATCGCGCTTCATATAAGGAAACCAAATCAATCTTTGGGACTTTTCCCCGTTGTTACTCACGAAAAACCGAGGCATCGCTCGCCCCTGCTCGCAGGACTACAGAAACACGCGTTTATAAACTGCCAAGCTGCAATTAATCGACATAGTTAACAGAACAACGAAACAACAACCCATGCTATTCCGCACTCAGCCAAACACCTTTCGCAACACCTGCTGCGCGGTAAAAACAAGCAACTGACTTTTCAGAACAACTCTGTAGTAACTTCTGAACGCCGGTAGGCAGCGCCTGTTACTTTCCAACATTCAAAAAAGCCTCAGACGGCAAAAAAACGCCACCTCTCAAGCTTGGTGAGCCTCCCCGGCAATACCTTTAAATGCAAAAATGCTCCGTATCTTTCAATACGGAGCATTTTTGCAACAAAGGCGGCTGTGATCACGTCACTACGCTGGGTCGGGATGCTTCATACCCAACAAGCGGCTGACCTGCTCCAGCCCGGTTTCACGGCGCAGCGCGGTGAACAGCTCGACCGCTTCGGGATAGTTGCGCGTGAGCATCGCCAGCCACTGCTTCAAACGGCCAGGTGCCTGCTTTTCGGTAAGTTGCGCCACCGATTGGCGCCAGAACTCATGGAGCATGGGCTGCAGCTGCGCCCAGGTCATTTCCACCACGTCTTCACCCGCCTTCGCCGCTACGATCTGCCGCGCCAGGTCTGGGCGGGCCACCAGGCCACGGCCGAGCATGATGTCTTCGGCGCCGCTGACTTCGCGGCAACGCTTCCAGTCTTCGACACTCCAGATGTCGCCATTGGCAAACACCGGCACCTTGACCACGTCCTGCACCCGCGGGATCCACTCCCAATGGGCCGGCGGTTTGTAGCCATCGGTCTTGGTGCGCGCATGCACCACGATGTGCGCCGCGCCGCCTTCAGCCAGGGCCGTGGCACACACCAACGCGCCGTCGGGGCTGTCGAAGCCCAGGCGCATCTTCGCAGTGACCGGGATATGCGCCGGCACGGCGCGGCGCACGTGCTCGACGATCTGGTTAAGCAGCTCCGGCTCCTTGAGCAATACCGCACCGCCACGGGATTTATTGACGGTCTTGGCCGGGCAGCCGAAGTTCAGGTCGATCACCTCGGAACCCAGCTCACACGCCAGCGCTGCGTTTTCCGCCAGGCACACCGGGTCGGAGCCCAGCAACTGCACGCGCAATGGCACGCCCGCTGCGGTGTGGGCACCGTGCAGCAGTTCGGGGGCGAGCTTGTGGAAATAGGCCGGGGTGAGCAGGCGGTCGTTGACGCGAATAAACTCGGTCACGCACCAATCAATACCGCCCACGCGGGTCAACACGTCCCGCAGGATGTTGTCGACCAACCCTTCCATGGGCGCCAAAGCAATTTGCATGGGAAACACTCAAGAAAAATCGTGGCGCAGTTTACTGGGTTTCCAGCTGGAACCGTTAACCCCCGGTCAGTGCCGGGCCATAACCATCAAGAAACTCGGCAGGCATGCGCTTGGGCTTGCCGCTGGACAGCTCGATGCACACAAAGGTCGTTTGCGCACGCAGCAGGGTCACGCCATCAGTGGGGCGAACCAATTGAAAACGCCGGGTCATCTTCAGGCGCTGGTCCCAGTCAACAATCCAGGTAGCCAGTTGCAACTCGTCACCTTCGTAACCAGCCGCCAGGTAGTCGATCTCATGACGCACCACAGCCATGGCGCGGTCCAGCCGCCGATACTCAGTGAGGTCCAGCCCCAGACGCTGGGAGTGGCGCCACGCACAACGCTCCAGCCAGGACACGTACACCGCATTATTGGCGTGCCCAAGACCGTCGATATCTTCAGCGGCGACCTGCAGGTCGATGATAAACGGCGCTGCCAGATCCCAGCCCATGCCTTGCTCCAGTCGATGAATGTCGCTGGGCAGTGTATCAGGCGGTTTGCCGCTCCTGTAAACGACGGCCGGCCAACAGGGCCAGAACAGCCTCGATCACCCGTGGATCAGCCAGCACCCGCTGGTGGCCGCCCTGCTCCAGGCGCAGCAGACGGCTGTCGAACCAAGCCTCATGGATGGCTTGCGAGGCTTTGACCGGGACAAAGGTGTCGTCTTCAGCGTGCACGATCAACCCCGGAAGGTTCATCTGGTAGTGGGCCACATCCAGGTGCTTGAGCGGCATGCCGAAAGTCAGTTCGACCTCCTGGATAAACGCCGAGCGCGCACGCGGCGGCAAACCGACCATGCGGGTAAAACCGCGCAGCACATCCAGGAAGCGCGAGGGCGCGGCAATACTCACCAGCGCCTCGGTACGCAGCCCCAGTTGCACCGCCAGCATCGCACTGGCGCCGCCCATGGAATGCCCGACCACCGCATGCAGCGGCGGCAACTCTGCGGCGGCTTCAAGCATGGCGCGCGCAAACAGCAAAACATGCGCCTCACGCCCCGGCGAGCGACCATGGGCAGGCCCATCCAGGGCAATCACCGAATAGCCGTTAGCCACCAACGCAGTGATCAGGCTGGCGAACTGCGTAGGACGCCCTTCCCAGCCATGCATCAACAATACCGCAGGCCCTTGACCCCAGCGCAACGCCGACAAGCCGAAACGCAAGGTGATGCGCTCCGATTGCGCCAGCAGCGGCAGCTCCCAATCACGTGGCGGCAGGGTGCGCGGCGTCATGAAGGTACGGCGCAATTTGCTGGCCACTGTGTGCGGCGCCAACCGGCCAACGGTGCCATGGAAACCACGAATCCAGGTGAATGCGCCCATCATGCGACTCCTTCTTAACGCACCGCCGACTTGGCAGCGCGCAACACACGGTCGGACAACTCACCCGGGCCCAGCGCACGGGCCAGCGCCAGGCCGCCGATCATCAAGGCCATGTCGGCCAAGGCCTTGTCGGTGTCTTCGGGGCTTGCTGCCAATTGGGCCGCCATCAACTCGGTGTGCTCATTGAGCGCCAGGCGAAACTCATCCGGCAGGCGGCTCATCTCGCCCACGGTGGCCGGGATCGGGCAAGCGTGATCGGTGGAGTCGCGGTGCTTGCGCGACAGGTAAAACGCCGCCACCAGGCTTCTGCGTTCCTCCCCCGTCAGTTGCGCGTCCATGTCGTCGATCGACGCACGACGCCGAGCCAGCAACTGGGTGAACGCCTCGAGCATCAGCGCGTCTTTGCTTTCAAAGTGTGCGTAGAAACCGCCGACCGTCAGCCCGGCGGCGCCCATGACTTCGCCGACACTGGGCTCCGCCGGGCCTCGCTGGATCAACGCCGCGCTGGCAGCCTGCAAAATGCGTTCGCGGGTTTGCGCTTTTTTATCGCTCATCAAAGCCTCCGTTTCTCATGGGTTAAATATTATTACCATAATAATATTTAGCAAGCGACAGGCATGACCGCTGGTCAGGACAGAATAAAGGGTATTGAGGAGAGGATTGGCCAAACGCCAGACAAACAAAAGGGCCATTCAATAATTGAATGACCCTTAAAAATCCCGCAGAGCGGGTAATCGTGGCGTCCCCTAGGGGACTCGAACCCCTGTTACCGCCGTGAAAGGGCGGTGTCCTAGGCCACTAGACGAAGGGGACACAAACCTTCTATACACTGATCAGCGCTGAGAACTGATCGATTCAAGGACGGTGTGGCCGGAACCTTGAACCTGTAAATTGGTGGAGCTAAACGGGATCGAACCGTTGACCTCTTGCATGCCATGCAAGCGCTCTCCCAGCTGAGCTATAGCCCCGGATTTTTCGTCTCGCGACGCAGCAGACCTTTCGAGCTGCTTGTTGAAACTGGCGTCCCCTAGGGGACTCGAACCCCTGTTACCGCCGTGAAAGGGCGGTGTCCTAGGCCACTAGACGAAGGGGACAAAACCTTCTGTACAACCGATCAGAGCTGAGTTCTGATCAATTCAAGGACGGTGTGGCCAGACCTTGAACCTGTAAATTGGTGGAGCTAAACGGGATCGAACCGTTGACCTCTTGCATGCCATGCAAGCGCTCTCCCAGCTGAGCTATAGCCCCTCATTGGTGAGGACGGGGCGAATCTTAATGGCGGTTTGGAAGTGTGTCAAATTTATTTTCAACAATTTCCAAACTTTTTTGCCGGGATAACAATCACTTACCGGCGAAACCCCGGAAAACCGGGGTTTCGTCGTAACAACCGCCTGCTTAAGCGATAGCGCCCAGCAGCTTTTCCCACTCTTTGTTTTCTTTCTTCGACACACCCCCAAGCAAATCAAGGGCTTGGCGCAGACGGAAACGCGTGAGGTCCGGGCCGAGAATTTCCATCGCATCCAGCACCGACACCGAACTGGCCTGCCCGGTGATCGCGGCAAACATCAGCGGCATGGCATCGCGCAATTTCAATTCAAGGGATTCGACCACCGCCTGGATCGTCGCGGTGATGGCATCTTTCTCCCACTGGCGCAGGCTTTCGAGCTTCCACAGGATCAACTGCATCAACTGGCGAACCTGGTCGCCGGAGAGCTTCTTGGACTCAAACAGCTTGGCATCCGGGTTCACGCCACCGGCAAAGAAGAAGCTCGCCAGCGGTGCGACCTGGCTGAACGTCTCTACCCTGCCCTGTACCAGCGGCGCGATCTTCATCATGTACTCGGGGTTCAGCGCCCACTGCTGCACTCGGCTGGCGAACTCTTCCACCGGCAAGTCACGCAGCCATTGGCCGTTGAGCCAGGACAGCTTCTCGATATCGAAGATCGGCCCGCCGAGGGAAACGCGTGACAGGTCGAAGTTATCGACCATTTCCTGCAACGAGAACTTCTCGCGCTCGTCCGGCATCGACCAGCCCATGCGGCCCAGGTAGTTGAGCATCGCCTCAGGCATAAAGCCCATGCGCTCGTAGAACGTCACCGAGGTCGGGTTCTTGCGCTTGGACAGCTTGCTCTTGTCCGGGTTACGCAACAGCGGCATGTAGCACAGCTGCGGCTGTTCCCAACCGAAGTATTCGTAAAGCAGGATCAGCTTGGGCGCCGATGGCAGCCACTCTTCGCCGCGCAGCACGTGGGTGATGCCCATCAGGTGGTCGTCGACCACGTTGGCCAGGAAGTACGTCGGCAGGCCGTCGGTCTTCATCAGCACTTGCATGTCCATGCGGTCCCACGGGATCTCGACGTCACCGCGCAGCATGTCCGGCACCACGCACACGCCTTCGCTCGGCACTTTCATGCGGATCACATGCGGCTCGCCGGCGGCCAGGCGCCGGGCCACTTCTTCCTTGGACAGCAGCAGCGCGCGGCCGTCGTAACGCGGGGTTTCGCCACGGGCCTGTTGCTCGGCGCGCATCTGGTCGAGTTCTTCGGCGGTGCAGAAGCACGGGAAGGCGTGGCCCATGTCGACCAGTTGCTGGGTGTACTGCTTGTAGATGTCGCTGCGCTCGCTCTGGCGATACGGGCCGTGCGGGCCGCCGACATCCGGGCCTTCGGCCCAGGTAATGCCCAACCAGCGCAAGGCATCGAAGATCTGCTGTTCCGACTCACGGGTGGAGCGCACTTGGTCGGTGTCTTCGATCCGCAGGATGAATTCACCGCCGTGCTGCTTGGCAAAGCAGTAGTTGAACAAGGCGATGTAGGCAGTACCGACGTGGGGATCCCCAGTAGGCGATGGCGCAATGCGCGTGCGGACGGTGGTCATGGCAGGTCTCGAATGGGCGATAAAACTGAAAATTGAAACAAGGGGCGAATGGTAACACCAGCGTGGGGGGTTCTGGCAGACCGCGGTGCCTGCATTCGCGAGCAAGCCCGCTCCCACATTCGGCCGAGTTCTGCTATGAGAATGCAGTCAAATGTGGGAGCGGGCTTGCTCGCGAAGAGGCCATCACAGCCTCTACAAATCAAACAGCCAACAACCGCTCACGCAACTTGCCAATCTCATCACGCGTCTGCGCCGCCGCCTCAAACTCAAGATCGCGCGCCAACTGGTACATCTTCTCTTCCAGTTGCCGAATCCGCTTGGTGATCTCACTCGGCGAGCGCAGTTCGTTCTCGTACTTGGCGCTCTCCTCGGCAGCCTTGGCCATGCCCTTGCGCTTCTTGCTGCGCGAACCGGGCACCACGGCGCCTTCCATGATGTCGGCAACATCCTTGAACACACCCTTCGGGGTAATGCCGTGCTCCAGGTTAAAAGCGATCTGCTTGTCACGACGGCGCTCGGTCTCGCCTATCGCCCGCTCCATGGAGCCGGTGATGCGGTCCGCGTACAGAATCGCGCGACCATTGAGGTTACGCGCCGCACGCCCGATGGTCTGGATCAACGAACGCTCGGAGCGCAGGAAGCCTTCCTTGTCCGCATCCAGAATGGCCACCAAGGAGACTTCCGGCATGTCCAGGCCTTCACGCAGCAGGTTGATCCCCACCAGCACGTCGAACACCCCCAGGCGCAAGTCGCGGATGATCTCCACGCGCTCCACGGTGTCGATGTCCGAGTGCAAATAACGCACGCGCACGCCGTGGTCGGCCAGGTAATCGGTCAAGTCTTCGGACATGCGCTTGGTCAGCGTAGTGACCAGCACCCGCTCTTCCAGGGCCACACGCTTAGTGATTTCCGAGAGCAAGTCATCGACCTGGGTCAGCGCCGGGCGGATCTCGATTTGCGGGTCCACCAGGCCGGTCGGGCGCACCAATTGTTCAACAACGCGCCCCGCATGTTCGGCCTCATAGTTACCCGGTGTGGCCGAGACAAAAATAGTCTGCGGGCTGATACTTTCAAACTCGTCGAAGCGCATTGGCCGGTTATCCAGCGCCGACGGCAAGCGAAAACCGTACTCCACCAAGGTTTCTTTACGCGAACGGTCACCCTTATACATCGCACCGACCTGAGGCACGCTGACGTGGGATTCATCGATCACCAGCAGCGCGTCGTCCGGCAAATAATCAAACAACGTCGGCGGCGCCTGCCCGGAGTCGCGCCCCGACAGGTAACGCGAGTAGTTTTCGATGCCGTTGCAGTAGCCCAGCTCCAGGATCATTTCCAGGTCAAAACGGGTGCGCTGCTCCAGACGCTGGGCTTCCACCAGCTTGTTGTTGGAACGCAGGTATTCCAGGCGCTCAACCAGTTCACCCTTGATGCCCTCGATCGCCCCCATCAGGGTTTCACGCGGCGTCACGTAGTGGCTTTTCGGATAGAAGGTGAAGCGCGGCAACTTGCGGATCACCTCGCCGGTCAACGGGTCGAAGGCCGACAGGCTCTCGACTTCGTCGTCGAACAGCTCGATGCGGATTGCTTCCAGGTCCGACTCAGCCGGGTAAATGTCGATCACATCGCCCCGCACACGAAAGGTGGCGCGGGCAAAATCCATGTCGTTACGCGTGTACTGCAAGCTCGTCAGGCGGCGCAGCAGTTCGCGCTGGTCGAGTTTGTCGCCGCGGTCGACGTGCAGCACCATCTTCAAATAGGCTTCCGGGCTGCCCAGGCCGTAGATGCACGACACCGTGGTGACGATGATCGCGTCCTTGCGTTCCAGCAACGCCTTGGTCGCCGACAAGCGCATCTGCTCGATATGGTCGTTGATCGACGCATCCTTCTCGATAAAGGTGTCGGAAGACGGCACATAAGCTTCGGGCTGATAGTAGTCGTAGTAGGAAACGAAGTACTCCACCGCGTTGTTCGGGAAGAACGCCTTGAATTCGCCATACAGTTGCGCGGCCAGGGTTTTGTTCGGCGCCAGCACCAACGTTGGGCGATTGGTCTGCGCAATCACGTTGGCGATGCTGAAGGTCTTGCCGGAACCGGTCACCCCGAGCAGCGTCTGGTGCGCCAGGCCGGCGTCGATGCCTTCGACCAGCAACCGAATGGCTTCAGGTTGGTCGCCTGCGGGTTCAAAACGGGTGACGAGCTGGAAATCCGACATAACGTACCTCGTGAAGTCACCCCAGACTCAACACCGCCAGGGACGAAATAGCTCAGCAACCCGCGAAAAGTCTTCGCAGGTTGCAGGAAAAAACCATGATAGCTGTAGAAGTGGTGGCAAATGTGGCGGGTTTCAAGGCAATCGTCCTACCAGCCGTCGATGGTCAATATTGCAATAAGACTAACGGTGGGCAAATAAACCGAAAAACTTGGCCTAAAAGCCGTTTCGGCTGTCGCCCTGAGCCTGGATGGCCTCTATACTAGCTCCCCGTTTGTGCACCGCTCTAGTGCATTCGGCTGGAGCGCGACACGTCCCTCCCTTCCCCCATAGAGCTGCCGCAAAAATGAGCCTGTTCTCCGCTGTCGAAATGGCACCACGCGATCCAATCCTGGGCCTCAACGAAGCATTCAACGCCGACACACGAACCACCAAGGTCAACCTTGGCGTGGGCGTTTACTGCAACGAGGAGGGGAAGATTCCACTCTTGCGTGCCGTTGCCGAAGCGGAAGCCATTCGCGTTGCGCAACACGCCGCCCGTGGCTACCTGCCGATCGACGGTATCGTGGCGTACGACCAGGCCGTGCAAAAGCTGCTGTTCGGCGCTGAGTCGCCCCTGCTGAGCGCTGGCCGTGTGATCACCGCCCAAGCGGTCGGCGGCACCGGCGCGCTTAAAATCGGCGCGGACTTCCTCAAGCAACTGCTGCCCAACGCCGTCGTCGCGATCAGCGACCCGAGCTGGGAAAACCACCAGGCCCTGTTCGAAAAAGCCGGCTTCCCGGTGCAGACCTACCGCTACTACGACGCCGCCACCCACGACGTTAACCGTGCCGGCCTGCTCGAAGACCTCAACGCCCTGCCGCCACAGTCCATCGTGGTGCTGCACGCCTGCTGCCACAACCCGACCGGCGTTGACCTGAGCCCGGCCGACTGGCAGAACGTGCTGGACGTCATCAAGGCCAAGAACCTGGTGCCGTTCCTCGACATGGCCTACCAGGGCTTTGGCGATGGCATCCACGAAGACGCCGCTGCCGTACGCCTGTTCGCTGAATCGGGCCTGACCTTCTTTGTTTCCAGCTCGTTCTCCAAGTCGTTCTCGCTGTACGGCGAACGCGTGGGCGCGCTGTCGATCGTCAGCGAATCCAAGGAAGAAAGCGCGCGCATCCTGTCCCAGGTCAAACGCGTTATCCGCACCAACTACTCCAACCCGCCTACCCACGGCGCGGCGATCGTAGCGGCAGTGCTGAACAACCCTGAGCTGCGCGCCCAATGGGAAGCGGAACTTGCCGAAATGCGCCTGCGCATCCGCGGCATGCGCGAGCAGATGGTCGCCGAACTGGCCAAGGCTGCGCCAGGTCACGACTTCAGCTTCGTCGGCCGCCAGCGTGGGATGTTCTCCTACTCCGGCCTGACCGTTGAGCAAGTCACCCGTTTGCGTACCGAGTTTGGCATCTACGCGCTCGACACCGGCCGGATCTGCGTGGCCGCGTTGAACCAGTCGAACATTGGTGCGGTAACAAAAGCGATTGTTCAGGTTCTATAAACCTGCCAGCGTCGTACGAAGGGGGAAGCCAATGGCTTCCCCCTTTTTGTTGGCCAAGCCACTAGACTGAACACCGAACGCCCCCTTGCTGTGAGAGCCTTATGAGAAACGACGACCTGGACCTGCGCGCCGACCGCGACGAACTGCATGACTACGCACCGCGCCCGCCGCAAGCAAAGCGCCAGAAAAGCCTGGTGCTGCAAGTGGCACTGGGTGTGTTCCTGGGTGGGCTGGCCTTGTGGCTGGTACAACTGGGCGCCACGGCGATAATGGCCAAGCTGGCAATGGGCACCCTGCAATTTGGCGGCTGAACACACGATCAACATGTGGGAGCGGGCTTGCTCGCGAATACGGTGGGTCAGCCAATACATCCATCACTGACACACCGCTTTCGC